>JAOZOM010000303.1 GCA_029933275.1 Anaerolineales bacterium
CCCAGAGCTTTGAACTTCGCTTCCACATCCGCATAGCCACGATCAATTTGGCTGATATTCCTAATCGTAGATTTGCCATCTGCCGCAAGAGCCGCGAGGAGCAGAGCCATGCCAGCTCGAATATCGGGGCTTTCGACTTGCTCACCAAAAAGCGGAGAGGGTCCTTGCACGATACAGCGATAGGGATCACAGAGGATGATTTTTGCGCCCATGCTAACGAGTTTGTCGGTGAAATACATCCGTCCGGAGTACATCCAATCGTGGAACATGACCGTGCCTTCGGATTGGGTAGCGATGGTGATGGCGATACTGATTAAATCGGTCGGGAAGGCGGGCCAAACATTGGTCTTGATTTCAGGAATTGCACCGCCATGATCAGGAATAACTTTAAGAGATTGTTCGTTTGAGACAATCAGATCGTCCCCCTCTACTTCCCAGTTTACGCCGAGACGTTCCATGACGATTTTGACCATATCAAGATATTGCACGCCCGCGTGGCGGATGCGGATATTACCTTTGGTCACAACCGCCGCCCCAACAAAGCTGATTACTTCGAGGTAATCCGCGCCGATGGTAAATTCTCCGCCATGCAGGTTTCCTACGCCCTCGATATGGAGCGTATTTGAGCCAATTTCGTCAATCTTTGCGCCCAATTTATTTAGAAAATGACATAATTCTTGAATATGCGGCTCAGATGCGGCGTTGCGGATAATGGTCTCGCCTTTGGCTAGAACTGCCGCCATAATTGCGTTTTCGGTGGCGGTTACACTGGCTTCATCGAGCAGGATTTCCGCGCCTCGTAAGCCTTCGGCGCGAAATTCAAAAACGCGATCAAAACTCACTTCTGCGCCGAGAGCTTCTAATGCCAAAATATGGGTATCCAGTCGACGGCGACCAATCACATCTCCGCCGGGGGGAGGCAGACGAAGCTCACCGCAACGAGCTGCTAGGGGACCGGCAAGCAAGATGGATGCACGGATGCGCCGACTGAGTTCCATATCCAGCAGAGCAGGTTTCAGCTTCGCGGCGGTAATTTTCCACGAGGTAGCACTGATATCCTCCACATCCGCCCCCATGCTTTCAAGTAATTTCCGCATATCTTTTACATCACGAATTTGCGGAAGATTATGCAAAACAATCGGCTCTTCGCTCAACAAAGTTGCAGCTAAGATGGGCAACGCGGCGTTTTTATTTCCCGCCGGTGTCACTTCTCCCTTGAGCGGAATGCCGCCTTCGATTAAGAATTTTTCCATCAGGTACTCCTTTTTTGTTGCAAAAATTGTAAATCAGAAGCGAAAAAATAGCCAATAAGTAGGGGGGTAACATTGCAAGAATGCAAGCCCATTTTCAAACTCAGCTTGTTTTTTAGGGTTTTTTTGCTATATAATGAAGGCGTATGAATTTATCTATTGGATTTCCTGTGATTTTGGGATGGGCCGCCGCCCTTCTTGTGAACTATCTCTCTGACGTTTTGCCTGCTACGCGAAAATTAACTTCGCCGGTATGTAAACAATGTTCCGCTAAACTCGCGTGGACAGATTATCTGCTACTCAAAAAATGTCCGTCCTGTGGCACAGGGCGCGGTTGGCGAACATGGCTAACACAACTCTTGAGCGTAGCCGCCACGATTTACATTTGGTTCTCTCCTCCAAAAGCCTTAGGATTTTGGCTCGGTTATCTTTTACTCATTTATCTCGCGGTCGTCTTCATCATTGACATTGAGCATCGTCTTGTTTTACACCCTGTTAGCTATTTTGGCGTTGCGCTCGGTTTATTAGTCGGGGTGCAACTACACGGTATCAGCGCAACCTTGCTCGGCGGAGCTTCTGGTTTTGCGATGATGTTCAGCCTTTATTATTTGGGTATTCTCTTCGCCCGCTGGATGTCTAAACGGCGCGGCGAGACGGTCATCGAAGAAGGTGATGCACTCGGTTTTGGCGATGTCAACTTAGCCGGAATCTTAGGTCTTATTCTCGGTTGGCCCCTAATTTCGATGGGCATCCTGACTGCGATTTTGGCTGGAGGTTTGGTTAGCCTCGTCCTCATTTTGGGCATGTTAGCTCTCAAACGCTACGAGGCTTTTGCCGCCATCCCTTATGCGCCTTTTTTGATCTTAGGTGCGATACTTTTGCTCTATTTTTAAACCTGACCTAAGCAGGATTTACAGTTTTGAAAAACAAGAGCTAAGATAATCATAGGATGATTAGATTATGAAAGAAAAAATCAAAAAACTCTTTGCAAAAAAAGAAAAAACGCAAAAAATGAAAGGACAGAGTCTTGTTGAAATAACATTGACTTTGCCTATTCTGCT
>JAOZOM010000304.1 GCA_029933275.1 Anaerolineales bacterium
AGAGGGGACGCTCGCGTTTCTACTTGAGAGCCTCTGTAAACAGGATTCTGTCTCCAGCTTTAGGGTCTGTAAAAATATAACTTCCCGAATCGCTGTCTTTACCCTTTCGGGCGCTCGTGCGAGGCGGTTTTATCGCCGACATTTGCACCTGCGGTGACACACTTGCGCCGTAACGCAGCGCAGGTGAGTGCAGGTGAGCAATCTCCTTGGCAGTGGGGGAGACTGCTTCGCACACCTGCCCTAGCGAGCGGCGCAAGGGAAAAGACGCTCGCAGAGACAAATTTAGATTTGTTTTCCGCAAGTGCGGGAACTTATTCTTTTATGAACCCTTATTCGATTGCTAAGAACACTCCTAGTGCAGCGCGACATAGGTTTTGCGCAAGTTGTTTTTGGCGCCAAATGCTCACAGGGGATTTGTAATCCCCGTTTTTACAAGAAGCCGCTGGATTACAAATCCAGCTAGAGCGGAAAGTAGCTTATGTGTTATTTATGCCCCAGTTTACTAGTTTTGAAACGGGAGTGTTTTTGTTTGTAGCGTAGACACCTGCGTTCTCGAAGGGGGATTTCGTATATTTGTCCTTTTTCCTCGCCAAAAGCCTTGACAAAACATCTGCTTTGCTATAAAATCAGAACATGTGTTCTAGAATTGCGACAACTGACCAAATAACTATTTTGCTAGGTAAGCAACAAGCCCAAACAGGCGAACGTGTGTCGATTCGTAAATTAGCTGAAAAGGCAGATGTTCCCAAAGATTTTCTTTATCGGCTAGATGCGGGAAAAGCACGTCACGTTGATTTGAAATCTCTCGCCCGTTTATGCGATACTTTGCATTGCACGGTGCAGGATATTTTGGTTTTGGAGGAATCTGATGCCGAATCCATTTGACGTTCTGCCGCAGAATTTATTTAATTTACTCGGCACGCGGGGAGATAGCTCGCTTCAAGAGCATTATATGGCGATATTATTACGCATTTATAGTTTGGGGGAATTCAATCGCTATGGTTTAGCGAGAGATGTGGTTCTAGCCGAAATTGTGGATTATCTTAGAAACGCAGATGCTGACGCCGAGATAGAGTCTGAGATGGCTGACCAAGCCCAAACTCGTACTGAGCATAGTCGAAGTGACGCGGGTGAATCGGGGTCAATCACCGGGCAAAAATCGGCACAGGATTACGCATCCTATTTAATCCGCAGACTTGAAGAATCTGGTTGGATCGAACGTGAGCAGCACGCCGATTATAGTGAAACTATCGCCCTGCCGGATTATGCTTTTACGCTGCTGGAGGCGTTTCGCAAAATCGAAGAGCAGAAGCCGCACGAGTTTTCGGGGCAAATTTATACGGCGCATCAACTGATTAAATCGTCTAAAAACAAGGATTTTTCGCCCGCGTTGGCAGTGACGCAAGCCTACGAAAATGTGCGCCAAATGGTGCGCGGATTGAGCGAGTTGAACCAAAATATCCGCCGATATGTGGAGCGGGCGATGAAAGAAAAAGATATTGCGGATTTGCTCCATTTGCAATTTAACGATTATTCGCAAACTTTGGGGGCTTCGTATCATGCGCTGAAAACTTCTGACCATGTTTCACGTTATCGGCGCGATATTATCAACCAGATGCAAAAATGGCAGTTGAACGCGAAGTGGCTGGAGAAAGCGGGAAACGAATTGGCGTTGCAAAGCCGATTAACGCCCGCCCAAGCCGAGCAGACTTTGGCGAGTTATATGCAATTTGTGATTGTTCAGCTTGAAGATTTAGACCCCTTGTTGGCAGAAATTGACCAACGCCACGCGCAGTATTTGCGGACATCTTTGCGACAAATTCGCTATCAATTGGGTAACTCAGATGGCAGTTTTAAAGACCGTTTGGTCTCTTTGGCGCGGCGACTTGCTGAGATGGATGAGGCTGGCATTCAATATCTCCCCGCCGATGCGCCTGCTTTGCGCCATAATCCTATTGATTTGCCCGATATTCGCAGTTATTACACCCCGCCCCAAAAACGCGCTCCTTTTATGCCTGCAAATGTTGTAAAACCGATTTTGCGCCCCGAAGAATTGGCTTCCTTGAACGCCCTCACAATGCGAGATGTTTTGCAGGCTCTTTCGCCCGCGAAGGTCAATCGCAAGGTTTTGGCTTTTTTCAACGGGAATGAAAAATTGCACGTCAGCGAACTCCCCGCCGAAATTTCTGGGGATTTACGCTGGTTCACGACCATCTTGGCTTACGCGCATCATCCCGAAGTTTCTTATGGGATTGAGATGAACGGCGGTGAGATCGTGGATATGGGCGCGTATCGGGTGGAGGCTTTTGAG
>JAOZOM010000066.1 GCA_029933275.1 Anaerolineales bacterium
AACAAATTATGAGTTAGTTCTCCTTGACATTTGTCAAGAATTTTATAAGTTACAATTGCAGTTTATGTTAGGAACAATCTATAAACGGACTAAACCTTGAAGATGGAGAAGATGAAAGATGGATGATCTAATCAAGAAACTTTCAAATGCCGAGTTCTTTGGCGACTTCCCCGAGAGTGATCGAAGGACTCTCGCTGAACTAGCGATTCCGTGTCAATTGCGAGTCGGTGAATACATCTGCCATCAAGGGGATGTTTGGGAAAGTGTCATATTCCTTTTTGAGGGAAATTTGGATTGGGTGATGCTCTCTGTGGGCGGGAAGGAGCATGTCTTATTTTCATTAAGTCCGAACGATGTTTTCTGGGGACATTCCATCTTTGATGACAAGCCCATGCCCGCATCGCTTAAAGCGACAGAAAACTCAACTGTCTATCGTTGGGAGCGTGAAGCGATTCTGCCCATCCTTTACCGTCACCCGGAAACACTCTGGGAAATCGCGGGCATGTTAACAGGTACAATGCGTAAAGCCAGAGAAATTATTTATGGATTAGCTTTTCAACCTGTAGCGGGACGTTTGGCGACATTACTTTTAGATCGTTTTTCTGACCCCGATGATATTTCTGTCGAACGCGACCTAACATTAAGTGCGCTCGCGTCTCGTGTCGCCTCCTCTCCCGAAGTTGTTTGTCGTATCTTGCATCAATTCCAGACAGAGGGAGTTTTGAAAATGACACGCGCCACCATCACACTGCACGATCGTTCAGCATTAGAAAATTTGGTGGAACCGAGTTAAAGCAATCTCGATTGTGGATTGAAATTTTCAAATTCACTCTTACCCGCACAGATTAGAGTAAAAAAAAGCCCCCGTTTGGGGGCTTTTCTCTTTAGAAATAACTATCTCGTGCAGGCACATACCCGCTTCCCTTTGATTTCTTCGAGCCATATAATTGTAAAACACGGTTGAAAATATCGTGATCTTCTAAGTGCATCTCAACGATATGAAAACCAGTATTATAAACAAAGGGGTCAATCGGATCGGTTTGACACCACTTACTCTGCGCACGAAAAATCATAAAAGGTTTTGATGCCACATCGGGTGTTAGCTCAAGATGAAAGCGAAACTCTCTTTCAAGCGGAATGGGTCCATCACTATCCAGCTTAAACCCACCCGTGCTAATATCCGCCAAGTGTCCAACTAACTTTTTTGTTGTTGCATCGGTCAATTGCATATAATAAGAAAAATTTCTGCGATTATTAACTCTCTTTTCATCCATCGGCAACCTCCTTCTCGCCATAAATACAGTATAGAGCAAATTGAGCGCAGATTCAATCTTTTGTCATGCAATTTTAAGGATATGCGTAATGATACTCGCTCCGGAACCGCCGATATTTTGTGCCAACCCAACTTTTGCACCCTCTACTTGTGTTTCGCCACATTCACCGCGTAATTGTTGGACGGATTCGACAATCTGGTACATCCCCGTTGCGCCGACTGGATGCCCGCGAGCTTTTAATCCGCCCATAGTGCAGATGGGGATACGCCCGTGATTTATCTTGATCTCGTTGTCTAAACCGAGTCTCGGTCCCTGACCTTGTTCTGCAAATCCGCAAGCCTCCAACGAAAGAGCCGCCATAATTGAAAAAGCATCGTGCAACTCGAAAAAATCAATCTCCTCGAGAGAAATCCCAGCTTGGGCGTAGGCACTTTGTGCTGAGAGATATGCTGCCTGCAAAAAGAGCGGAGTTTTTCGAGAGTGGATGCTAATTGTATCGGTAGCAGCTCCACTTCCCGCGATTTCTACCGCTCGTTGGTCACCGCGTAGACTGTCTAAGGGCACAATTAAAGCTGCAGCCGCGCCATCGCCGGTTGGCGAAGCATCCATCAGATTAATGGGAGCGGCAATCATGGTTGCGTTTAGGTATTGTTTTTCGCTAATCGCAAAGGGGAGACGTGCGTTAGGATTATGTGCCGCGTTAGCGTGAGAATTAAGCGAAAAGGGTGCAAAATCTTTATGTTGCCAACCGTACTCGTGCATATAGCGGCGCATAATGAGGGCATTTAGCCCAACAAAAGAAACGCCTTGCTCTAACTCCCAATCGGAATCGGCGGCGGTTGCAAGCGCGGAGGTAACATCGGTGGGGGCAGCATCGGTCATTTTTTCTACCCCAACGACCATCGCCGAATCAATTTCACCGGAGGCTATTGCTATCATCCCTGCCCGCAGCGCGGATGCGCCCGAAGAGCAAGCAGATTCGATTTTGACGGATTCGCCCTTAAAGCCAACCCAATCGGCGATAACTGCACCGAGGTTATTTTGTTGATCTAATAAGCCGGAGAGCATGTTGCCGCTGAAGATGGCATCAACGCTTTCTCGATTTGCGTCTTCTAACGCGGCGAAAATAGCCTCGCCCGCCAAATCTCGGATGGAGCGTTGCCAATGTTCGTGTACTTTTGTTTGTCCAATGCCTATGATCGCGATTTTACGCATGGTTTTTCCTTATCAGCCTTTGAAAGTCTTTTTCGATGAGATTTATTGTATACTCTGGTGACAATTCTAACCGAAGGAACTCTCAGGGTCTATCAGAAGATGAAAAATAAGATATGGAAAGAAGCTGCTCTCGAAAAGCTTGCCTGTAGAGGAAAGTTGGGCAAAGAAACAGCAGAATATATTCGGCGAAAGGGGGTGCGGATACATTTTAAGAAGTATGCCAAAAGTACGGGGGCGCGTTGGTTCTTCTTTCAGCAGATTTCGTTGAATACGCATTATTATTCCCCCGATAAAAAAATAGATGATCCTAAAATTTTATCTTTATTGGTGCATGAAATTCATCATCTTAAACAGGGGGCGTTGACTGCGCTTTCCGTTTATGGAGAATTGGACGCTTGGCAGGTGGAGTTCCGCTTTTATAAGGAGATTCATCCGGTTAAATTACATTCGGCTTTGGAGGAGATTCTCACTTTGCCGCTGAATTATGACCGTGACAATTTACGTCGCGCGGCAAAGCTGATGCAAGATTACGCGGGGAAGGGCTACCATAGCAATTGGTTACCGTTTTATCCGCTTCATCGTGAGATTCTGTATTGGGTTACGCGGATGAAGCCGAAAAGTTGAATGGAGAATCGGTTTATTGGGAGCAAGCAGGTTCAGGTCGCGTTTGATATATCCTGTTTAGTTGATGAAATAGGCTGTGAAATTTCGTCCTGCCCAAACCGCGCCCAATCCAAAGAAAATGCTTGCACTGACATTCAAATAAAAAAGTAAACTCTGCCCGTTGCGGAAGAGGTTAAAACTCTCGGAACTAAAGGTGGAGAAGGTAGTGAATGCGCCGAGAAATCCGAGAAAAATAAGGGAAGTAGTTTCTGGCGTGAAAATATCTCGTGCTTCGGCAAGTTGTGCCAAAGCACCAATTAGCAAACAACCAATGAGATTAACGATTAGTGTTCCAAGAGGAAAATGGCTGATTTTTGACCAGCTTTGAATGAAATTACTAAGTGCATAACGTGTGATTGCGCCAAGAAATCCCCCTACACCGATAAAAAGAAAATTACCCATTACTGTTGTCTCCAATGTTTTTATAATTCAGGAGTCATCAGCCTATGGGCGGTTAATGGTGAACTCCATCACCAGTAAAACTCGGCGTATTTTACTGGATGTGGAGTTGAGAGGCAAGGGGGATTTTCGTATATTTTCATTTCTACTGCAAAGAAACAACGAGCGCGAAGTTTTTCTTCGCGCTCGTTGCATCTTAGTGATGAAATCAGTTTATTTCTTTATGGGATAACGCAAAATGGTGCGTTCTTTTTCTGGGTTTTTATGACGCGGGTCGCTGATGTAGATTTCGTGGTAGAGACCGCGTAATTCGTATCCCTTGTTTTGGGCGAAATCTTTCATTCGCTCAATACTCATCGGCACTAATCCGGGCGAGCTGACGTGCATGATTTGAATTGCCAAACCCTCATGGAAAGATTCAAAGCGAGCCAGCTTTAGAGCTGAAATCCCGCCGCGTTTTTTGCGGAGGTTTGATACCGCGTTCTCAAAAATTTCGGCGGTGATATGCGCGGGTTGCATCATCATCAAAGTCCAATTCCAGCCGCTACGATCTTTGAAATCGCTATTTTCGGGGGGATGCCATAATCCCTCGAGGGGCATTGTGTTGTAGTCGATGGGGTTTTTTCTGTCGAGTTTGGAGATGAATTTTAGGGTAAAGGAAATTCCATTGAGTGCGTTGAGTGCATCTTGGAAGGATTCGGATGTCGCTGGTTTACTTCCCTCTTCGAGTTGACCGTCTATCATTATAAAATTGAAGACAGGAACATCAACAATATCTACATACCGCGCGGAGGGGGCGTATAAATCTGTGATTTCTTCTGTCAAATTTAGCTTGGTCATGGTAACTCCTGAGAAATGATAGCAACAACTGTATTATACCCTCTTCTTTTAGAAAAATTGGGTTATATAGGACGTTTTTTATGAGTTCGCGAAGTTGTACGAAGAAGCACGAAGTTTTATGCTTCCCGAAGGAAAGCATAAGCTCCCTGCACTATCCAAAAACATGCCCCGGGGGACAGCGGCTAGAGCGTGATATAGGAGAGGATTTACTTCTTATAATCCGTCCACTTTGGCGCGGGGCGGGGATTCGGCTTGCGCCCATAGAAAAGATTATCCATCTGCAAGGCAAATCGCCGGAAGAATCCGGAGTGAGCGATACCCCAGCGGACTAAATTATGAGCGGCACGTTTTTCTTTTTCGGCGATGGAGAGAAAACCGAACGCGGCGAGGCTGATGGAGAAGGTTGCGCCGATGAGAAGAAGGGTGATTTTTGTGAAGTTTTCCATATTTTCTATTCACAGATTAAACGCCCGTGATTTTAATTCCCGCTGATTTGACTTTATTCTGCTTATTAATATAAATCAGCAGAGAAGTCATCCCCTCCACTACCGCAGAATTTTCGATTACACCCGCATCCCACCCGCACATTCCGGCATCTTCGACCAGTTTTAGCACTTCGAGCCGCGCGGCTTTGCCTTTTCCCGTGACTAAAACATCGCAGTTAATCTTAGAATCATCAAAAAGATGCTCATGCGAGATATTTTGAAAGGCTGAGACTACATTCACATCTTCGCCAAGAATTTCTTGCGCTTCTTGCGCCGCGCTACCCGCTTTGGGCATCTGCACTTTTGTCACCTTCGGCGGGACGAGGGGCACGGTTACGTCTACGAGAATTTTGCCTTGCGCGGCTGAGCGGATATATTCTAAAGTGGCACGATGTGCGCTATATGGGACGGTGAGAACGAGCATGTTGGCGCGTTTTGCTGCGTCTAAATTTTCAAATCCCAAAACGAGTTCTTCCCCGAGCAGTTTGTTGAGGTCGCGTGCGGCAATTTCCGCTTTTTTGCGTGTTCGAGAACCGATGATGACGCGGTATCCTGCTTTTGCCCATCTATAGGCGAGACCTTTGCCTTCTTTTCCTGTGCCGCCGACGATGGCGTAAGTTTGTGGATCGCGTTGATTGATAGTTCTCATAATTTAATCCTGTAACGATGTTTTCCGAAGGAAAATATAAAAAATCTGCCCAATCTGCTAAATCTGTGTAAATCTGCGTTCTGTCTTTGTCGAAACTGAGTAGCCACCTATTTTGGTAAAAAACAAGACCTGATATTTTAAGATGTCAGGTCTCTTTTTGGAAATTTAGTAGGGTTTACTTTTACGCTAGTCCATAGCTTTGTGGTTCAGGAAGGATAACACCGCTGGCGGCAATTTCAACGAGGGCGAGGAATACAGCTTCTCTCAATTTGATTGAGCTACCGTACATGACATGATAAAGAGCGTTGATGACTCCTTCGCTGGGTGTGCGGCGGAGATAGGCGAGGGCAGAAAGTTGCTCATCGGCATCTTCGCTTTTGAGGGCGAGGAGGAGAATATCGGTGGCGGGGCTGCCAGCAGGGATGCCCATGCCTTGTTTTCCGGCGAAGGCAATCAGCCAGGGGCTTTCGGAGGGAGGCGGTAATTTATGCGGGGTGCGTAGGGTTTTATTTTGCGCTTTCTCGAGGATACTTGCGGCAACATCACGCACTGCCCATTCGGAATCTTCCACTTGGACGAGAGCGAGCAAATCTTTTGCCCAAGATTCATTTACGCGTGCCAGCCCATAAATTGCCGAGCGGCGGACGAGAATATCATCTATTTCGAGGGCTTCTTTGAGGGTTGCCCATCCTTCGGCGGGATGATTGGCGAAGGCTTCGGCGGCGGCACGGCGTAGGTTTTCTTCGCCCTGCATGAGGGCGGTAGCAAGGGCATTGAGCGCCGCATCCGTGCCGATGGCGGCGAGAGCTAAAGCGACCGCACTGATGGTGTAGGTATTCTGAATCCGATGGAAGGTTTCTTCGAGCGGCTGGACAGCTTTTTTATCGCGCATTAGTCCGCTCCCGAGCGCGGCGAGTTGAACGACGTAAACAGATTCAGACTGCAGGAGTTGCCTAAAGAGCGCGGTAACGCTGGGGTCTCCGCTACGGGCGAGGGCGGCGATGATTTGTCCGCGCAAGCCGAGCGGTTGGGTATCGTCTTGGAGGAGTTTGGCGAGCGAAGTTAGCACTTTACCGCGCCAAGTTGATTTGCGCGGTGCATCTCGAAGCCACTTGCCCATCCCGATTAGATTCCGCTCAAGAACGGGATCAGGCATCCGCAAGAGCGAATCGGCGAGGGCTGAGGCAACATCCCCCGCGGAGGCGAGATAGTGCATCGTGAGCGTTTTTCCGCTCCAGAAAGGCTGTCCGGTGAGACGCTCGTCCACGTTGTAATTACTGAGGCTTTTGCCCGCGAGGTATCCCGCAAAAATGGGATGTGCGAAGCGCATTTGATGATTGCGATGTTCGACCAGCAATCCACTTTGTGCCATTTTTTCGAGTAAGCCGCGTTTTGGCATCGAGAGAGTTTCACTGTCATTATTTTCTGCTTCGCCTTCCTCTTCTCCTTCTTCTTTTTCAACTTCGATTTCTTCTTCAAGCGGAATTTCTTCTGGCGGCTCGAAGGATTTGATCCAATCGTGTGCTTTGCGAGAATCGAAAATTGGTTTTGTGGTCAGGGTGGCTTGCATGGCGAGCATTTCGAGGGCTTCAAAGGGAATATCTTCTGGTGCGAGGCGGCGGAGATGGGTTTCTATCGCGTTGAGGGCAGTTGCGCCACGTCCATCACCGGCGTAAGCTCCCCAAGTTTTCAGGGTCAATTCAAGCGGACTAAGAGACTCGGCTTTAATGCTCAGCCAAGTATTCAGCAGAACGGGGTCAACCTGTTCGGGACCCGTTTGTACCCATGCCTCGAGTGAGACGTGTTTTTTCCAAAGGTTGCCCCATTTATTGAGAAACTCTTGTTGTTTTGCGGCATTCCATCTCTGGATGGTGAGGGGAACAAAATTAAGGCGGGTGAGTTTATCTAAGTATTCGAGAGAGGCTGTTGTGATGATGCGTGTTTTGGGGTAGGTTTTGAGTAGCCTTGCGAGATAAAGAACCGTTCTCTCAATTTCAGAGGGCGGTAGTTCATCCAAGCCATCGAGGAGAAGAAGAGCTTTGCCGTTACTGAAACTTAAACGGGCAAATTGGGGGAGACGGGGGGCATTGAAAAGAGAAGCGTCTTCAACGATAAATTCGATAATTGGGTCAAGAATATCCTTCGGCTCTTTGTCGGTGAGACTTAAATCGGCAACGTGTAGGAGGAAGGGAACAGATTCTGCAAGGGCACCCATGCTAGGGTCGCGTTTGGCAATCAGGCTGGCAATATAGGCGAGCGCAACCGTTTTCCCGACACCAGCATCGCCAACGAGAGCGAGATTCGTTCCGCCAGAAAGAGCTTCGGGGATGGTGAGAGTCTCGGTTTGATAAAAAGCGGCGAGGGTAGAATCTTGGGGAAGATAGGGAACGGTTAAATTCGTCTGGTCTTGGTTGGTGCTATCATCCTCGTTCATTGCGATTTGCGGTGGTGGAGCGAGGAGACGAGGCTCTAAAAGAATCTCATCGAGCGAAAAAAGCGGTGCGGCTAAGTGCATTCCCTGTGCTTTGCGAAGGATATTTTCACGGTGATGGCTTTCTATCGTTTTGGAACCGCGCAGGGTGGCTTCTTCACGTTTCTTTTGCCAATTTTCACGAATTTGCTTTAAGAGCGGGCGCGCCAATCCGATCATCACCCAAAAAGCAGAAGCTGCCCCAGCCCCTACCCAAAATGAAACCGCATCAACAGAAAAATCAGAAGAGCGCATTCTTAACTACCATATAGGATTCGTTGGCAAGAAGGACAATAAGCAATTTTAGCAGCAGAGCGAGCTTGTTGTTGAACAGAAAGCGTGAGTGTTGCCCCGCAAGCAGAACAACCGCCATCTTTTACCGAAGCAATCGCGATGCCGCGTTTACTCTTACGCAATTTATTATAGAGTTTCAGTTGATCTTCTTCAAGGGTGGGCAATGCGGTAGATCGTTCTTGGAGTAAACGTTCTTTATCGTTATTTAATCCGCTTTGTTCACCGGCTAATTGGCTATTTTGTTGAATCAACTTTGCTCTGAGCATATCCAAAGCCTTTTCTGCCGCGTTGAGAATCTCCGTCTGCTCATCGTGGGCGAGCATCGCTTCAATTTGCGTATCTTCCAAAACCAAAAGATAGCGTTTTAGCGATTCGGTTTTATTTTGTAAATCCTGCACTTCTTTCGGGTTTTTGACACTGCCCCCGTAGAGCATCGCTTCGGTTTGCTCAATTTTAATCCGTTGTTTTTTGACGACATCTTCTGCCTTGCCAAGCGTTTTCTCCGTCTCCCCGTGTGCCGCTTTGCAACTCGTCAGAGTCGCCTTTGCGCGTTTTAAATCGGAATTATCATCCAAGATTTTTTGAATCTCATCCAGACGACGTTGAACCTTATCTATTTGACTATCAATTTCTTGCAGGCGGTAGAGATGAAATGTAGTGGACATAAAGAGATTATAAACGAT
>JAOZOM010000067.1 GCA_029933275.1 Anaerolineales bacterium
CCCCCGTTTTTGAAACGGGGGCTTTTTTTATAAACTAAACTTCTCCCTCATTCATCACTTCTCTCGCCAAATTTTGCAATGCGTCTATTTCCTCCTCTTCCGTATATCGCGTTTTCCAATACTGTTCGAGCAACTCTAGCGGAGCAAGACTCCCCACCGATTGATCTGCCCCAAGCCGAATACGCGCCTCGCTTTGCGGACGTTTAACGAGATGGAATTCAAAGGCATCTGCCGTGTATTTACGGAGAGCAGGCTCATCTATGAGCGTATCCCATTCACGGGGATATTCGATGACGAGGCGCATAATCGCGTCTTTCAGCTTCTCTTGTGCAGGAAGTTTGGATTTGAGAAAATCGGTAATCCCAGACTCTGATTCTAATTTGGCATAAATATCAATAAAAGGGCGGATATCGGTCAGCTCACGCCACTTGACCTTTGTCTTGCCACGCGTTACCTCAGCTGTGACGAAGAATTTGGCATCTTTCGCTTCCCCAAAATCCACGCGCTCAATCGAGCCGGAATAAATCACGGGCGGATGCGCGTCCTCGTTCAAATCCTGCGCCTTGTGAATATGCCCCAATGCGACATAATCGAGTCGTTTATCTTTGACCAACGATCCCGATAAAACCAAATCGTTGCCAAGCATCACCATCCGCTCCGCGCCGTATTTTGCCCCCTGCACGGAGGCGTGCGCGGTCAAAATAACGGGAAGAGATTCATCTACCTTTTCAAAAGATTCTTCCACAAATTCAGTCAGTAGGTCTTCAAGTCTTTCATAGATTTTTTCAGATTCTTTCCCGCTCATTTGCGAATATGCCATCATCCCCGAACGTGAGACCCAAGGGATAGCAATCACTTGGATGGGTAGACCAAGCTCTTCAGCGGTGAGGAGCTGAGGCTTATCCAAAACGTGGATATGTGGAATCTGGAGAGTTTTGAATTCTTGTAAAGTGTGAGCGCGTCCTGTTGCGGGAGAAATATCATGGTTGCCGACCAAAAGAAGGGTTGGAATTTCAGCTTTTGAAAGGCGTTGAATCCGCCGCTCCCATTCGCGTTGATAGGTTGGGGCGGGAGAGCGATCTTTATAGGTATCTCCGGCGAAGATGACCAAATCGACTTTTTCGGCAATCGCGGTGTTTACGATGGTGTCGAGTGATTTAAGAAAGTCGAGGACGCGGATGGGAAGTCCCGTTTCAGGGTCGCGGCGACCGGAGATTGCCATATCTATATGGGCATCGGCAAAGTGGAGGATTTTTATCATAGTGGTGGTTAGTTGTTCAGCTAGTCGGTGTCTTTTTAACGGAAGCAAGCCTAAATCACGCGCGGTGCGGTTCCATATCCTATTGTGCTGCTAAATAGTCATAACGGGCTTTTAGCGTATTATAAATATAATTTTGCCACATTCGCGTTACGCGATCTTCTCCGTAAGAGTGAGTGCTATAGGTTTGGAGGATAACGCGCCCATCCACACAAGAAACGGCGGTTAGCTCACTATTTCGGGTATTTGGATATAAGCCCCAAAGTGGAACTGCGTTACTTCCGGATGAGAGTCTCATTTTGTCACCTAAATCTGTCCAGAGCCAGTAATTGGTTGGATTGGTGAGTGCGATGCCATCATTTGGCGTATGCAGAATAGGGCTAGAATCATCTATGGGGAAAATTAATTGATCTTCCATGACCTTGCCAAGCCAATCTTTTTGAAAGGATACGCCGCATTTGCTTGTAATTAAACTGAGCTTGCCGTTGATGATTCCATCCATATCCCATTCTTCGATGATGACGGCAGAACCGTTGTTGATGGCGGTGCTGAGATATTCGTAAAATTCACCTTGTACACCTTCGCGTAGTTCTTTGCCGGAGATGATTAAATCCCACCCTTTTCCGCCGGGGGTGCTAAGAATTTCGCTTTTATATCTCCCTAGCGCATCGGCAACATCCGTGTAGCGCAAGCCCAATCCATTTAAGGCTTGGTTGATATATCGCCGCCGATCTGTGGAGCCAGCCATATCTTCATAGAGCAAGATATTCGCCGATTTTATCCAAGTTTCAAAATCTTCGCTCATCGCAGGGGTGGATGAGGGCATTTGTTCAGCAGGCGGGAGCAATGTTGTTCGCGGGGCAGGAGCTAAGGTTGGCGTGGCGGCTGGTGCGGATTGATTATCCAGCGCGGCTTGGGTGAGCTGTAAAACCATTTGTGTTGCTTCCAACTCTAAAACAGCTTTTGTCGCGTCAAAAGCCGGTTCAGCCGATGTGGGTGTCCCTATATTGCAGGCAAAAACGAAAATCATCCCGAAGAGCAAAATAAAGACCTTTTTCTTTAGATGTACAGACATGGCTCTCTCCTTAATATGAAAAGTGAATCATCTGCCGTCATTGTACAACAAAAAAGCCCCTGAAAAGGGGCTTTTCTCTAAACGTTAAACCGAATATGCATAATTTCACCATCCTGCACGAGATATTTTTTCCCTTCTAAACGCAGTCTGCCTTTATTGCGCGCCTCGCTCATTCCACCTAGTGTGGTTAGGTCTTCGTAAGAGACCACCTCAGCGCGAATAAATCCCTTCTCCAAATCGGAGTGGATTGCGCCCGCTGCTTCTTGAGCATTTGCCCCGCGTTTCACCGTCCACGCGCGCACCTCATCTTCGCCAACGGTAAAGAAAGATTGCAATGCCAGTAAATCGTAAGAAAGGCGGATCATCTTGTTCAGCCCCGGCTCCTCGATGCCATATTCTTCCATGAACATCTCAGCATCTTCGGCGGGGAGTTGGGAGATTTCCATCTCCAGCTTACCCATTAAATCCACAACGGGGATGGGATGCTCGGTCTCGACCGTGGGTTTGGCTTGCCCTTCGCCGAGATTCAGCAGAATCATCATCGGCTTGCGCGTTAGCAACCCAAAACCGGATAAATCGCTTTTTTCTAAATCTGTAAACTCAGTACCGCGAAGCGGCTTATCTTCGGAGAGAATAGCGAGGAGCTTCTCAAAAAGCTCGGTCTGCCGTGCGTTAACGACTTTATCCGTCCCACCGCGCTGACGTTCCTCGCCGAGTTTTTCCAACTTCCGCTCCACAGCGATGAGATCGTTTAGCAGCAATTCGCTATTCATTGCCAAGATGTCCCTAGACGGATTCACGCCTCCGGACGCGTGCGGGACGCTATCGTCCTCGAAACAGCGCACAACGTGGATTAATCCATCCATCTGTGCGATTTGGTTGAGCAACTGCCCAGAGATGCTTCCTTGTCCGCTGCCTTCTAAACCGGCAATATCGGCGTAGGTGACTTTGGCGTAAATCGTCTTTTTGGGTTTATACATTACCGAAAGCGTATCAACGCGCGGATCGGGAACATCGACAACGGCGGTGTGAACTTCCATTCTTCCCGCACTAGCGTTGGTGGGTTGGTCGTGACCGGTGAGCGCGTTGAAGATGGTGGTTTTTCCTGTTTGGGGGAGTCCGATAATACCTAGTTTCATTTTTTATCCTTAAAGATTTCAGATTTTAGCATTTTCTAAAATCCGAGGGCTAGGGTCTGAAGTCTGAATTCATCCTTGACCGCTTTACGTGGTGTGTGTATACTTTCCTTCGCTGTAGCCGAAACGCCTAATTTAGGCAAATGCCGAAGTGGCGGAACTGGCAGACGCGTACGACTCAAACTCGTATTCCCTTAGGGAGTGAGGGTTCGATTCCCTCCTTCGGCACAGCATTATAGCACGCTCTTTTCAGAGAAGAAAAGAGCGTGTTTTTTATTTTAAATTTGAGGGGTTTATGGGGAAAATTCGATAGTGCAGATGCGTTTCTCTAGATTTTTTACGCTTCTAATAACTCTTCTACAACTTTTACCAAATGGGCAACTTGCACTGGTTTTATGAGAACGCGTTCCCCTTCTCTTTCAAGTGAGTGACCAACGACAATATCAGCTGTTGTGACCAAAATTTTCAGGTCGGCAAATTCCGGTTTTGCGCGTAACTTATTAATCGTCTCTGGTCCCCACGAAAAAGGGACGTGCATATCGAGAATGAGCAAATCGGGTCTTCGTTCAACAATCATTGCACAGAGATCACGTCCGTCTCGGTTTAGAGTTGTTTCATAGCCAACGTGTTCTAAACTGAGGCTATAGATATTGCCAAGATTGGTATCGTCTTCAACGATGAGGATATATTTTGAAGTCATATTGCCTTCTTAATGGATGATATTCGAGAGAAAAATTATACTTCTGTATTATCCCTTTTTGTTCCCCCCAAATATCCTGTTTTCACCTAAAATAGGGTATATGAAAAACGCACACTATCTTATGCTCTGACGATAGCCAAAGTTGCCATAAAGGAGAAAAATATGCCAGAATCAAACGATATTCTCGCCGTCATTATGGGAGGAGGACGTGGCTCACGTCTCTATCCGCTCACCAAACTTCGCGCTAAACCAGCCGTCCCGATTGGGGGAAAATACCGTCTTATTGATACGACATTAAGCAACTGTATCAACTCAGGCATTTATAGAATCGCTGTGCTAACGCAGTTCAACACCGTCTCCTTACATCGCCATATCACGAGTACCTATAATTTCGACACCTTCCATACAGGATGGGTACAAATTCTTGCTGCCGAGCAAACTCTTGAAAGTTTAGATTGGTATCAAGGCACAGCAGATGCCGTCCGCAAACAATTGGGAGAGATACAAGTCACAAATACCGAGCATACCCTCATCCTAGCTGGCGACCATCTTTATAGGATGGATTATCAAGAGATGGCAAATTTTCACATCGAGAACGATGCCGATGTGACCGTAGCCGTTCAACCTATTTTCAAAGAAGATGCCCCCCGCTTCGGCTTGCTCAAACGTGAAGAAGGCGGACGCATTTCTGATTTTGTAGAAAAGCCCAAAGACAAAGAAACCCAAGAAAAATTTATTAGCCGTGATGATGAAGAACGTCCTTTTCTCGGCTCGATGGGAATCTACCTATTTAAAACCCAGGTTTTGATTGATCTTCTCAAAGGATATCCCGCTTACGACGACTTCGGCAGTGATGTAATTCCACATGCCATTAAATCGCATCATGTTTTTGGCTTTGATTTCGATGGTTATTGGCGCGATATTGGAACGATACGTGCTTTTTACGATACAAACTTGGAGCTAACTCTTTCTAACGCACCTTTTAACTTCTACAGCAAAAAAAGCCCTATTTATACCCACGCGCGCTACCTGCCCGGCTCTACTGTAGAAGATAGCCATCTAAAAGATGTTTTACTCGCGGATGGTTGTCGCATCCGACAAGCGGATATTAGACATTCGGTGATTGGGTTGCGGAGTCGGATTGGCTCCGGAGTCCATATTAAAGATAGCATCATCATGGGGGCTGATTCTTATGTCATAAAAGGCACGAGCGGAATAAAAGTGGGCATTGGTGAAGACTGCGATATCGAAGGCGCGATTCTTGATAAAAATATCCGCTTGGGTAAAGGTGTCGTTATCAAGCCCTTCTCGCGCGGGACGGATATTGATGCTGAAAAGTATATCGTCCGAGATGGGATTGTGATTATCCCGAAGAATACCTACATCGCCGCGGGGACGCGGATTACGCCCGAGGATATTTAACGCGCGAGAGCAGATTTTCGCATCCTCCGCTTATTTAACGAGAGCAAGCCAAAAACAAATTCGCGGCACGGTTTTTCATCCACATAAAAACTTGACGGTAACTTATGAACCATGTACACTCTTTCTCGTTGGGGAGTAGCCGCCTGCACCCGCAGAAGGGATTGTCGTCAGCACAGAGTGAGAACTCTCGGCAACCCAACGCTTTTTTTAGCGAAGGCAAGACCAACACGCGATACGCGTGTTGGTCTTTTTAATATCACGCTCTTTGCTCTCACCTCCGTATCATCTCGCTTGAATAGGTGAGGGTAAGAAAGGTAAATACTTATGGAAAAGAATACTGAAGAAAATATCTGGTACGCCTTAGACCCTGAAACGGTGCTTGAGCATCTCGAAGTGCAGGAAGATGGGCTAACCGCCGAGCAAGTTGCCAAGAGGTTGGCATTTTATGGGCATAATCAACTAGTTGAGGCTCCTCGTCCTGGTTTTTTGACAAAGCTTTGGGCGCAACTGAATAGTTTTGTCGTCATTTTGCTCTTTGTGGCGGCTTTTATCTCAGGTTTCATCGGCTGGAAAGAATTTCAGCAAAACGGCGATTACGGTTCTTTTGTTGAAGCAGGCGCAATTTTGACGATTGTTGTTTTGAACGCGGTTTTGGGGTTGGTGCAGGAGGGCAAAGCGGAGGAGGCTCTCGCTTCGCTCAAAAAGATGGCAGCACCCGAAGCGCATGTTTTGCGCGAAGGACGACGCGTTTCTGTGCCTTCGCGTGAACTGGTTCCCGGGGATATTGTTTATGTGGAGGCGGGCAATTATGTGCCGGCGGATATCCGTTTAATCGAATCGGTGAATTTGCGCGTTGACGAAGCCTCGCTAACGGGCGAATCGCTCCCCGTTGAGAAAAACGCTTCCGAGCGGCTCGATAAAAAGGTCCCGATTGGCGACCGCAAAAACACCGCATTTATGGGTACAACCATCTCTTACGGGCGCGGGCGCGGCGTTGTAACAGATACGGGAATGCGTACCGAACTTGGGATGATTGCTAAAATGCTCTCCTCCGTTGAAGCCGAAGAAACGCCCCTCCAAAAACGTCTCGACGAGTTGGGGAAAAATCTCAGCATTATCTCTCTCGTTTTGGTCGCGATCGTTTTCATCGTTTCCGTTTTCAATAACACAAATTTCACGCTTCTTTTCCAAGCACCCATTGAATATTTTGCGGAATTTAGCAAAGAAATTACCGAAGCCTTCATCATCGCGATTTCTCTTGCGATTGCAGCTGTGCCGGAGGGATTACCCGCCGTAGTGACGATTAGTCTCGCACTGGGGATGCGGGAAATGGTGCGGAAGCACGCCCTCATCCGAAAGTTGTCCTCGGTGGAGACGCTTGGTTCTGCCACGATCATTTGTTCCGATAAAACCGGTACCCTCACACAAAACGAAATGACCGTAACCCAGCTTTGGGTAGACGGGAACTTTGTAGACATCTCCGGCACGGGCTATATCCCCGAAGGCGACTTCTTTGTAGACGGAAAACAGATTGATTTTAAAAATTATCCCGCAGTACTGACCACTCTTTGGCTAGGTGTGCTGAATAACGATGCCATGATCGAGCCAACCGGTGAAAGTGCGGAGGAGAAAACCTGCCGCATCGTGGGCGATCCCACCGAAGGGGCAATTTTGGTCGCAGCCGCCAAAGCAGGCGGATTAAACGAAGAGTTAGCAAAAGCCTATCCACGCGAGGGGGAAATCCCCTTTGACTCAGAACGGAAACGAATGATCACAATCAACGATGTGGATGTTCCGCGCGTTGAAGATCTCTCTCCCTTCACCGATGAACGCTACCGAAATTGGGATATTATCACCGTCAAGGGCGCACCTGATATGGTGCTTGACCTTTGTACCCGATACCAAAATATGGATGATGAAATCGTCCCAATGACAGAAGCGGCACGCAACCGCATCAAAGCCGCGAATGATAAGATGACGAGCAATGCCTTGCGTGTCTTAGGCGTTGCCTATAGGCTTGAACGCGATGTTCCGGACGAGGGTGCCCCCGCCGAGGAATTAGAACGCGATCTCGTCTTTGTCGGTTTATTGGGCATGATTGACCCCGCCCGCATGGAAGTCCGCCCCGCACTGAAAAATGCCAGAAAAGCGGGTATCCGTACGATTATGATCACAGGCGATTTCCCCAACACCGCCAAAGCTATCGCCGAAGATATTGGTTTGATGCGCCCCGGCAAACAAGTTCTAACCGGCGCAGACCTCGACAAATTGAGCAATGAAGAACTAACCCGCGAAATCGAAGAGACCGATGTTTTCGCCCGCGTTTCCCCCGAACATAAAATGCGAATTGTGGATGCCCTCCAAGCCAATCACGAAGTTGTCGCGATGACGGGCGATGGTGTAAACGATGCTCCCGCCATCAAACGCGCCGATATTGGCGTAGCGATGGGCATCACCGGCACGGATGTTGCCAAAGAAACCGCGGATATGGTGCTGACCAACGATAATTACGCCAGCATCGTCCATGCGGTAGAGCAAGGACGGATTATCTACGGGAATATCCGCAAATTTGTCTTTTTCTTGCTCTCCAGCAATGTAGCAGAGATTATGATTATCTTCCTCGCGACCTTAGCTGGCTTGCCCGCCCCTTTAACCGCTATTCAGCTTCTCTGGCTAAATCTCGTCACGGATGGCGCACCGGCTTTGGCAATGGCAATGGAAAAAGGCGATCCGGACATTATGGAGAATCCCCCTCGTCCCAAAAACGAGCCGATTATTCACGGTCCGATGCGTTTGGGAATCATCATCCAGACGATTACACAAACCAGCGTTGTTTTATTCGCCTTTGCTCTGGGACTGAAATGGCATCTCGAAGCGGGAGCAAGCATCCCAACAGGAGCGAACCCTTTTTTCTATTTGCTGCAACATGACTGGAGCGGAATCGATGTCCAAACCGCGGAGACGATGGCATTCGTCACACTATCTCTCGCCGAACTCTTCCGTTCTTATACTGCCCGTTCGGAGAAAGTATCCCTTTATAGATTGGGCATTTTCTCGAATATCTATATGCAATATGCGGTTGGTTTTTCAATCTTTTTGGTCGTGCTGGTTGTGAACGTGCCCTTTTTGCATCCAATTTTCAATACCCATTATTTGAGCCTACGAGAATGGAGTTTTGTGATTGGGTTGGCGTTAATCCCCGCAATTTCGGAAGAAATCACCAAGTTTTTCTTGCGGCGTAAAAGCGCATGAGATTTATAATTTAAACGCTAGCCACCTGACACTTTGCTTAGACCATTTCTTAAATCTCACGCAAAGACGCAAAGTCGCCAAGAAAAACTTAAAAGCTTTGCGTCTTAGCGTCTTTGCGTGATG
>JAOZOM010000068.1 GCA_029933275.1 Anaerolineales bacterium
GGCGAGAATAGAGACTCCTGCTGAAGTGAGATGCACGGCACTGTTCGTAAATTCATTAGGCGGGATAATATCCCAAAAATCATAATACGCCCAATTATTTTTAGCACTTTTTTCTTGCAAAATTTCACGATATTGGTCATACGCCCAACGTGGATAAAAATAATCATAACGCAAATCGCTATTCTCGCCATCCGAGATGAGAATCGGTTCGTTGATGAGAATCAGCGGCGTTTCATCGACGATGCGGAAACCGGCATCTAAAAGGTCGAATGCCATTTGGTCACGGGGCAGTTCGGGCGGTGCGAAATCGTGAAAAGTTTCATCCGCATCCAAATTAATTTGGGCGGCTTCGTAGCTTTCGGGATAAATCTGGTCGATGCCGGTGATGCCCCACATCAACCCGTAGATTTGGAGTCGCATCCAATCGGCAATCGGTCGCCGCCGACCAATGAGGGTTTTATCCCAAAAAGTGGGCTGGATAAGTTCATCGCTACTCAGGTCGAGATTCAGATTGTAGGCGGAAGCAAGTGCACGAACACGCGCGCTGTTATGCGCTACAAGGGGAACGCTCAATTGTTTATCGGCGGGAAAAGATTCCAAAGTGGTTAGCCAGATGATTAAATCCGGCTCAAACTGCATTGCTTTTTCCAAAATGAGCAAATCTTTGGTGAGCGAAATGGTCGGATAGCCGAGATTGTAAATCTGTATGGCGCGCCCATCGGCAGTTTTTAGGTTTTTCGTGTTGAGTTGCCCCGCCAGCGTTTCTTCGGGGGGCAAAAGCGTTCCCCAAATCGAAGAATCGCCAATCAAAATGACGCGATATTCATTCGCAGGTGCGCCCGCAATCTCATGCGAGGCAGACATGGCAGAAATATCGAAAAGGCTCAGGTTATACGCTTGCGCGGGATTTTCGCCAAAAGGCAGGCGCGCCCGCCCCGGCACAAGAGTATTATAAATCGAAAGAGAATTGTCCCCATTGAGCGGAAACGCGGCAAAAGTAAAATTGATAATGGCAAAAAGGATGCCCGCTTTGAGAAAAACGCGCCATAATTTAACTTCTTGAGACATTAAGCAGCCCCCCAAAGTTTTAAGATAAATGCCCAACTTAAGGCAGGATTAGGGAGGACGAACCACACCCAGCCCAAAGCGACAAAGTGGAAAGTAAGCAGAATTCCGCCTAATGAGCGGATGCGCTGCGCTCGTGAATTTTGGCTTGCTTCCGTTAAACGTGGCTTAATCCACGCCGACCAACGGTTTTGCGCAAAAAGCCCCAAGCCATGCCATAGCCCCCAAAAGACGAAGTTTAACGTCACCCCGTGCCATAAGCCGATTAAGGTCATCGTGGCGAGTTGAGAAACCAGCACCATCATGCTTGGCGAGAGTTTTCGTCCCCGCCGCAAAGAACGCGCAAAGGGATTGAAGAAATATGCCCGAAACCATTGCGTAAGGGTGATATGCCAATTATTCCAGAAAAGAGTCAAATTGGGTTGGCGATAAGGTTGCTTAAAGTTTTCGGGGAGAGTGATTCCGAGAAAATGTGCCAAGCCAATTGCTATATCGGTATAACCACTGAAATCAAAGAAAATCTGGAAGGCGTAGGCGTAGAGCAAAATCCACGCGCCGAGGGGATTTTGCGCCTGCATCGCGCTGGTGGGGTTGAGGGCAATCATCGCGAGAAAATCCGCGACGACAAATTTTTTGAATAATCCCACAAAAAGACGTTGCCCGCCAATAAGAATATCATCCGAAAAAGGTTTGGCGGGTATGCGGAGATTCTTGATAAAACGCTCAATCCGCTCAATGGGACCGGCGGAGAAGGCGGGGAAAAAGATAACGTAGGTGAGATATTCGCCTAAGGTCACATCGGGGAGACGACCTGTTTGGCGGTCTCGAATGGTGTGGAGCAGACGAAAAGCAAGATAGGAATATCCCAGCCAGTGGATATCTATAGCGGTGGCGAGGGCGGTATTTTGATGCTCCAACGCGCGCCATGCTCGGCTGGCTACCAGCGAGAGAGCAGGTGTTTTGAGAATGAGAAAAAAGATGAGCAGGAGAGCAAATCCCGTCCAGAGGAGAGCGTTGGAAGCGGTCTCTTTTTTGCGGACGAGGAGGGAAATCCCCAGCACAAAGATGCCGACCAAGAGGAGGACTTGTCCCAAAGCCGGAGGGCGCGCGGCGAGGAGAATCTGCCCGATGCCGAGATATCGCGTCAACGCTAGAAGCAAGATTAGGGCAAGAACGATAAGAGCTGCGGTTTTATTTTCCGCGCGTTGGCGCGTTTCGGGAGTCGCGGTCAAAGCCCACGCGAGGGCGGTTATCCCAATCGAGAAAATCGGGAGATAGAAATCCAAATAACGCAAAGAAAGCGCGGGTTGCAGCCAAAAAACAGCGAGAACACTCGCCGCCAAAAGCAGATTGACTCGTTGCCCTTTGCGCGTTAGCCATCCCAAAAAGAGAGCGAGCGCGGCGAAAATAAGGATTTGGCTAATCGTCATTAGAAGCCTTGATAAATCCAGATTGGGGAGCTATCGGTGGTGGCGATGATGAGCGCGATCACGATTAAGCAAAGGGCTAAAGCCCAAAGGTTTTCACGCGTGAGGAGCTTTTCTTTCATTTAGTGATAACCGCAGAAAAGCCAATCGCCGCCTTGCTCAAGGACTTGGTAGGTTGCCACCGAGAGGTCGAGATATTGATCTTCGCCATCGTAAGACATGACAATTTTTCCCGTGCAGGAGACGAGAGCCATATCGCCATCTGTGCCGATTTGCTCGCAAGAGAAATTGTCGAGAGCAGCATCTACGGCGAGGAAGGAATCAATTTCCATTTGGACATTTGCTTCCTGTTCGGCGCAAGAAAGGGCGGCGGCGCGTTCGGCATCGCCATCGAGGATGGCTTGGTAATAATTTTCTACGCTTTGCGCGGGTTGGTCGGCAGAGGCGCAAGCACTGAGTGCGAGGCTTAAGAATAAGATAAGAAATAGCGTTTTACGCATTTTTTTCTCCTTGAGTTTTTTGATAGAACGTGATTTTTTAATTCAACCACAGATAAATGCAAGCTATTTTACCCGCGAAACTACCGAATCCAAACCGCTTGATGCAAAATCAACGGCACAGGGCTAGTGATATTCAGCGCGGCAAAATCCAGCCCCTCGCTATCGCGCAAAGAAGTCGCCACCAAGCGGAACTCCGTCTCGGCGATCTCCTCCGTTCCCATCCAGAGCAAATTTTCTCCACTCGGTGACCAAACCAGCGCGGGTGCAATCCCAAAAGTTTCAGGGTACTCAAGCAAGCCCCAATTTTTCATCTCAATCACAAAATTTCGAATCTTCAAAATGCGCCCCGAATAACTGCTTTGCACATACAAAGTTAGGGCGATAGATTCTCCGTCTGGCGACCAAGCTAAATCTCTCACCCTGCCTTGCGGAAGCGGATATTCTCGGATGATTTCTCCCTCTGCACTCGCAAAAATAAGATTATGGAATCCGTCTGCCGCGAGAATGGGATAAGCTAGATTCGTTTCGCTCGTGTCAAAAGGCAGATTCTCCGCTCGGACTAATTGCCTTGCACTCGCTTGGTCGGTGTCTCGTCCCCACGTCCCCACAAAGCTGCAATCCAACGCGGGTGGACAGTTTTCCACATCCCAATAAACACCTCCTCGCCCCGCGTAGACCTCGGTAGGCGTTCCTTCCGCTATTTTCCAAGTCTCCGTTATTACGCCATCGGACGAAAAGAAGACCAAATCTACAGCTTGCTCTTGCTCAATCAACGCGACAAAACGCTCATCCGAGATCCATGCCGTTGCGTTTTTGGCATACTGGTAAAAGGCGTTAGAAATTTCTGATAATTGCCCCTTTTCCCTTTCCGCCAAAAACAAATGAGATCCGCTACTCAAGAGCAAAAAGTCACCATTTGGCGATACGGATTCGAGAAGATATTCCCCTAATAACAAAGGCACAACCTCGCCATTTGTCGGATTCAGTCGATAAATCCCCTGCGGACATTCGGCATTGCTCTCAAAACAACGCAAATCAAAGAGGATATTATTCGCATAATCCCAATTCAAATTTTCGGGAGTTGCTATCTCTATCTCAACTTCCGGCGTTTCGCTTTCCGATACGGCGACGACAGTCTCCTCGCGAAGATTCTTCCAGAGATAATCGAGAGTCTGCAAAGCCGTCAAGCTACGCACATCCCAAGCCTCGTATGAAGTATGAAAGCCGTCATTGCGCTCCATATCCATCCCGTGAGCGGGTAAATCTTGCACCGCCAGCCAGAAATTCCATAAAGGAATATCATATTCAGCCGCGAGACGAGCCGTTGCCAAGTTGATGCTATGATCACCTTCGATATTATCTGCTTTTGTCGCCAAAATCGGGACGGCATGATGCGCGATAACCGTTTCGATAATTTGGCGCATATATTTTTCGTAGCTTTCCACCGTGCGCCCCTCCCACCAAACTTCAAAACTGATAAAAACGAAACTGGGTTTTGTAATCCGCAGTTCACACGCTAAAGGGCTTTCGCCCGGCGAGCAAGCCTCGGGATCCGCGCGGAGCGGCGAGAGAACTGTCGCGGCGTTAAATCCGCCGCGTACTGCCTGTCCATCTGTATCGAAACTTCCTGCAAAATTTTTTATGGTTTCCAAGAGATATTCGTTTTCGGTTTCTAGTGGATAACGCGTTAAATTATCATATTTTCCCAAAAAGGCATCTCTGATATTCTGGCAATCCCCGACTTTTGAGAAAGCACGGGGATCGCTTCCCAGTGCAATTCCCTCTCTATAAATTTCAAAGGCGCGTTTTGTAATCTCTGGCGTAATCGACCATTCTTGCCATTCTTCCGGCGGCTTTCGCTCAGGAAAAACCATCTCAGGGGGGATTGTAGGCACGGGGACAGAATCCACCGCTTTACTTGGTTCCATTTCTGTCTCAATGGGAGCGATTGTACTTGTAGCTTGTTCCTTTTCAGGCGTAGGCTCAACCTGCACAGCAGATTGGCAGGAAGCTAAAAATAAAACCGATAAAGTAAATAGCAATATCTTTCGCAAAATCTTCTCCGGTTACGTTAAAGAAAGGGGTCTGAGGAAGGGTGTTTTTTGAAAAGCGATTATAACAGGATGAGAAGGAGATTCTAAATAAAAAACGGGCAGACCAAAATCTGCCCGTTCTAATTATTTAATCTCTAATTCCTGCCTGCTAATTAACTTTCTGCACCGCCCGAATCCCATTGTGGACTTGGTTGAGTAGGCGACTCAATTCATCTTCAACATTGGAGAGAACTTCGATGACATAATTATCCGCTTCGATGCGGGTAGCTTCCGCGTCAGCCCGAGCTTGGTCGAGGATATTATCGGCGCGACGTTGTGCTTCTTGGATGACCGAATCTTGGGAGGTCAGCTCGTTGGCTTTCTCTTCAGCTAAAACAGTGGTGCGGTTAGCTTTTTCTTCGGCTTGCGCCAAAATCCGCTCGCTCTGATTGAGTAATTGCTGCGCCTTTTTCACTTCTTCGGGAATGGCAATCCGCATCTGGTCAATAATATCTAGCATATGGTCTTCATCCACAATGACGTTGTGGGTGAAAGGCAAAGCGCGGCTTTCGTTGAAGAGTTCTTCTAGGCGGTCAATTAGGTGTAGAATGTCCATAATTTTTCTCCGTTGGGTTGGAACACCTTTATTTTATCTTATTTTGATGAAGGGGACAAAGGTACAAGAGTTTAGATTTTTCTTCAAAACAATGTTTTTTAACGGAAACAAGCTCAAAACAAGTGTGCGGTGCGGTTTTTTATTCCAAAAAATTAGTCTCGTGGCACATTCGCCACGTCATGATTCTCCATTGTGGCGATTTTGTTTTTGAGCGCAAGTTTTACATGCGGCGGTACCATGCTAGAAACATCACCATCTAACATGGCAATTTCTTTGACGGTTGTAGAAGAAATAAAAGTATGTTCTTCGTGCGTGATGAAGGAGATGCTTTCTATATCCTGTGCAAGGCGATGGTTAGCGAGTGCCATCCGAAATTCAAATTCAAAATCGGAGAAGACGCGCAACCCGCGCACGATAACTTGCGCCTCAGCTTCGCGACACGCGTCGACTGTGAGCTTGCTATACCCTGTGACGCGGATTTTTGGGCAATCGGCAAATGCCTCTTCGACCAATGCGATGCGTTCTTCAGGAGAGAAAAGTAGCGATTTTAGCGGGCGATCATAAACGGCTACGATGAGTTCATCAAAAAGACGAACGGCTCGTTTGGCAATATCAACATGTCCATAATGAATTGGGTCAAAACTACCGGGGAAAAATGCGCTTACCATTAGCTCATATCTCCTTTGGCTTCGCCCCAAAAATGAGCGAGTGCTTCGCCAAGTAATTGATGTTCTTCTTTTTCGAGATTGGCATCTATGGCGAAGAGAGCTTTGGCGCGTTCGCGTGCTTTTTCAATCAAATCTATATCGGTCAGACTCGCCATGCGGAGACCTGTGCCATAGCCAGATTGGCGTGTGCCTAAGAATTCGCCGGGACCGCGTTGTTGGAGATCTTTTTCGGCGAGAACAAAGCCATCGTTACTCTCTGCCATTGCGAGGAGACGTTCGTTTTCAGTATCATCATCGCTGGAGGGGATGAGCAGGCAATAGGATTTTTCGAGTCCGCGTCCCACTCGTCCGCGTAGTTGATGGAGTTGTGCTAAACCGAAGCGATCTGCGCCTTCGATGAGCATCACGGTTGCGTTGGAGACATCCACCCCAACTTCGACAACGGTAGTCGCAACGAGGATATCGTATTCTTTAGTGCGGAATTTTTCCATCACTTCTTCTTTTTCTGCGGCTTTCATTCGTCCATGCAAAAGCCCGACTCTGAGTTTACGGAAAACTTCGGCTTGGAGCGAGGCGTGTTCTTCAACCGCGGCACGCGCTTCGATTTTTTCACTCTCTTCAACAAGCGGATAAATGATGAAGGCTTGTCTTCCATCCAAGACCTGCGCACGAATCATTGTGTAGGCGCGTTCTCTTTCTCGTGGGCGCAAAACATGCGTTTCGATGGGTTGTCGCCCTTCGGGCATTTCATTCATCACGGAAATATCTAAATCGCCGTGAACAGTGAGGGCGAGGGAACGAGGAATCGGCGTTGCGGTCATCACCAAAAGATGCAGATTTTCGCCCTTCTCGCGGAGCGCAGCGCGTTGATCGACACCAAAGCGATGTTGTTCATCCACGATGGCGAGTTGCAAATCTTTGAATTCGACAGGTCCTTGAATTAGGGCATGTGTGCCAACGATGACCTTAATCTCACCTGAGATTAGACCTTCGCGAATCTCTTGTTTTCTGGCTTCAGGGGTATCGCCTACGAGTAAGCGAATTTCACTTTCTTTTAATCCCTCTTCTCCAGCAGTAAGCATTTGGCTCAAGCTACGATAATGTTGTTCGGCGAGAATGCTGGTGGGTGCCATAATTGCAGATTGTGCGCCGCCGTGCGCGATAATCTCGATTGCCATCGCGGCTACGACTGTTTTACCAGAGCCAACATCGCCTTGTAGCAAACGGTTCATCGGTCTGCCAGAGCCAAAATCCATCACAATATCGGAAACGGCTTTTTCCTGCGAATCGGTCAAGGAGAAAGGTAAAATATCTTTTCTGGCTTGTAGCCATTCTTCCGGTACATCGAAGATGCGTCCCATCACCGATTGCCAATCGCGTTTTTGGCGAAGAACGCCCATTTGCAAGAAGAAAATCTCGTCAAAGGCTAAACGCTCGCGCGCCAATTTCAAATGGCTTTGTGATTTCGGGAAATGGACATTTTCTAAAGCGGTATCCAAACGCGGTAATTTTGCCGCCAAACGGACACTTTCGGGTAGATGGTCGGTGATTTTTGGCGCCCAATAGCTAATCACCTGCTTCATCTGCTTACGAAGCCATTTTTGGGTAATTTTTGCGGTGAGTGCATAAATCGGCACAATCCGATTGGTGTGCAAATTCTCGGTATCCACCATTTCCCAATCAGGGCTTTTCATTATCAGCCGCCCCAGATATTGGTCAACTTTGCCAGAAACAGAAATCCCCATCCCCTGTTTGAAACGATTCGTCAGCCAGGGTTGGTTGAACCAAGTCAGCTTCAATGCGCCAGTCCCATCGCCAATCATCACATCGGTAATATGCGACTTTCCGTTGCGAATCGGTCGCCCCGTCACGCTCTGGATGGAGCCGATCACGGTCACTTGCTCGCCATACCAAAGCGATTTGATTGGTTTTAGCTGGCTATAATCATCATAACGGCGCGGGAAGTTGTAGAGCATATCGCGGAGGGTGTAGAGTCCTAATTTTTCGAGGGTAGTCGCGTTGCGGGGACCGACTCCTTGGAGGACGGTGAGTCTCGCTTCTAAGGCGATGGGCGTTTTGCTGGTGGATGCGCCGGGAACAGATTCGGAGCGGGGACGCGCGGGACGTTGGGTTTGAATCCGTTTCGGAGCCTCTTCCCGCTGAGGGGCAGATTCCGTTAATGACGCGGGAGCAACTTCAGGTCGCGGTCGAATCGGCTTTTCCTTCCCCAATTCCGGATACTCTTTTTTGAGCCGATTGCCAATCCCAAAAAGAGTATCTTTTCTTGACGCCGGACTAAGGCGGCTATAATCGCGCAATCGCCCCACAACAGCTTGGATAATATCTTCATTAACGCCATCGTTGCGAGCATCAGATTCCCAATGCTCTAGCATACTTGCGAGTCCGCCGATTACGGCGTTATTCTTATAATCGTTCTTCGCTTCTAAGCGAGCGTATTTTTGCAGTTGTTCTATTGAAGGATACATAGGGTATATTTTATCATGGGGTTGGGATATAGTCTGTTTTGTAACGCACAAAATCGGGATGAAAACTCATCAGCCAATTTTCTATAAATATCTCCGATTCAAAGAGGGGAGGTAAATCGGCGTGATAAATCTCTTTTTA
>JAOZOM010000305.1 GCA_029933275.1 Anaerolineales bacterium
AGCAACGCGGCATACGCAGTGACCGCGTTTTCTACTTGATGCTCGCCCAAAAGCGGAATACTGAGCTTCATCTTTGGCGAATTTGGCATCCAAACTTCGAGCATTTGCCCGTCTATGGATTTCTTCTTCACTTTGTAGAAAATATCGCGTCCAACGAGGGTTAACGGAACACTGTATTCTTCAGCAACCAACTCCAAAACGCGCACCGCCTCCACTTTCTGGGGCGAAGCGACAAGAGGATGCCCCTCTTTAACAATCCCGGCTTTTTCGCGAGCAATCTGCGTGAGCGTATTCCCCAGCACGGCGGTATGTTCCAAAGAAAGAGAAGTAATCACCGAAACCAAAGGCGTAAGGATATTGGTCGCGTCCAAGCGTCCTCCCAAACCGACTTCAAAGACCGCCGCGCTTACCTTTTGACGTGAAAAATAGAGAAAAGCGAGGGCGGTGGTCAGCTCGAAAGTGGTGATATAGGGAACTTGTGCGACCGCAGGCTTAATCTCTTCGACCAACACGGCAAAATCATCTTGTGGAATAGGGATGCCGTTAATTTGCATCCGCTCGGTAAAATCTTGCAAATGAGGCGAAGTATAAAGACCAACGCGATAGCTGGCGGCACGCAACGCGCTGGCGGTGAAAGCAGCAGTGGAACCCTTACCTTTTGAACCCGCAATATGGATGATGGGATAGTCATTTTGCGGATTGCCGAGTAAAGACATGAGGTCTCGCATTCGGTCGAGGTTGAATTCGGCTTTAGCCAATTCGGAGGCATGTTTCAGGCTGTAATCTACGAAGGAGTAGAGATAGTCAAGGGCGTTTTGGTAAGATTTATTCATGGGGTAGATTGTAAATCGTTATGCGGGTTTTGGGAATTGAAAATTAAGAACTAGCCACCTGACACTTTGGTTAAACGGTTTCTTAAATCTCACGCAAAGCCGCAAAATCGCCAAGAAAAACTTAAAAACTTTGCGTCTTAGCGGCTTTGCGTGAGGCAAAAAAACGCAATCCATGAAACTGTCAGATAGCTAGAATTAAGAATACCACGCGAATTTGTACGAATTAGCGAATGACCCGAATTTTATTTTTCGCTCAGCGTTGACAATAAAATAAAATAAGTTTACAATAACCCTTAAAATTATTGACAATCTCATTCAAAAAAGGATATTAATATGGCTAAAACACGACAGAAAACTAAAGAAATACAAGATTTCATCTTAGAAAATGTTGAGGAAAACCCTCAAGACATTGCATCTTTAGCCGCCGGAGAATTTAATATATCTCGTCAAGCCATATTTAGATATACGCAAAAATTAGAAAGCAGAAAGATGCTAATCTCTGAGGGAAATACACGCAATAAAAAATATGGTTTAGCTCTTTTAAAAGATCTTTCTTGGGAATTTCCCCTAGAGGGTTTAGAAGAAGATAAAGTTTGGCGAAAAAATATCCGTCCGCATATAGCTGACCTTCCCAAAAACATTTTAGACATTTTTGACTATGGTGTAACTGAAATGATTAATAATGCGATTGATCATTCAGAGGGAGATACGCTAACTCTTTCACTTCAACGCACTGCGATATGGGCTACGGTACGCATTGAGGATAATGGTATCGGTATTTTCAATAAAATCCAACGTGATTTAGATTTAGACGACCCCCGCCATGCAGTATTAGAATTATCAAAGGGAAAATTAACCACAGATCCTACACGCCATACAGGAGAAGGGATTTTCTTCACATCCAGAATGTTTGATTTGTACTCCATTCGTTCAGGAATGTTGCATTTAGCGCATATAGGTAAAAAAGATTCTGCGGAAGGAAGAGATTGGTTACTCGAAGAAGAAAACTTGCATCATGGAACTGCTATTAGGCTGAAAATTCACCTGAACTCATCTCGTATACTCAAAGATGTTTTTGACCATTACGCGACTCCTGACGAATATGGTTTTGATAAAACAAAAGTCCCTGTATTTCTCGCAACTTACGGAGATGAAAATCTCATTTCCCGCTCGCAGGCAAAACGCTTGTTAGCACGCTTTGAAAAATTCAAAGAAATTATTCTTGATTTCAAAAATGTAGATATGATTGGGCAAGCCTTTGCCGATGAGATATTTCGCGTCTTCCAAAGTGCTCATCCTACGATAAAATTTCATCCCGTTAATACAAATGAGCAAGTTCAGAGAATGATTCAGCGTGCTATAAAAGCAAATATAGAATAATGCTCGAACTACCCACCCTCTACCTCCACAAATTTCTCTTGACTGCGCCACTCACAAAGC
>JAOZOM010000069.1 GCA_029933275.1 Anaerolineales bacterium
AAAACTTGCCTTAGTCCACACCTTAGTCTACAATGTAGATGGAGGTGCGATATGACAGTTTACAATATCCACGAGGCAAAGACCCATTTTTCAAAATTACTCTTACGCGTAATGAGCGGAGAAGAGGTGATTATAGCCAAAGCGGGCAACCCGATTGCGCGTTTACTTCCTTTAGAGAAAGAGGTGGTCGCTCCGCGCGTCCCGGGGATTGATAAGGGGAAAATTTTCATCAAAGATAATTTTGATGACCTCTTGCCGGAGTTTGAAGTATGAAGTACTTACTGGATACCCATACTTTTCTCTGGTGGAATGAAGATAGCCCTCAACTTTCTTTGCGAGCAAGAGAAATTATTGCCAATGGAAAAAATGAGATTTACTTTTCTGCGGTCAGTGCGTGGGAAATTGCCATTAAATATGCAAAAGGGCGACTTATTTTGCCCCAAAAACCGGATGTATATATTGCCGAGCGGATGAGTTTATATAAATTTCAATCCTTAGCAATAGAAATTGGACATTCGGCAAAAGTCTATCAATTGCCCAACCATCATGCTGACCCTTTTGATCGACTTTTAATTGCACAGAGTCAATTAGAGTCGCTATTGCTAATTACCAAAGACGATTTGATTAATTTATATGACGTGGAAACAATTTGGTAAATATCTCAGCTTAGCAAAAACGCTTCTAATTAGAAAGTCTTCTCTTTTAAGGTATGATATTCCACATACTTGGTTTAAGTAACGAGATTAAAATCTCGTCTGAGATAGAAAGTTCGTTAAAACAGATTTGGTGTATGAACTGAAAAATTATTTTCAGCTCTCAAGTAGAAAAAAGGAGAAATAGAAAATGTTCCCTAAGCGACAAATATTATTTGGTTTTTTTGTTTTTGCTCTGCTTTTAATTCCCTCTTGTAGTCTGATGGACCCAATTTCTCCGCTAAAATCTGGAAGCGAATTGAACTATATAACAAAAAATGATATAGAAAACGCTTTATCTTTTAGTGAAAACCGCTTGGATAATGAAGATTGGAGAGTGACTCTCAATTCATCCGAGAGTCAGGTAAATGTGTTTTGGTACGACGCAGATGAAAAAGCCATAGTGAGCGAAAACTATTTAATTTTCAGTAGCACAGGGGAGAAAGATGATTTTACAGATGAGACCTACAGCGAGGAAGGATTAAAAACGAAAATATTTGATGCGTATGAAAATGTTGAGGTGTTGGCTCAATGTGAAGATAATGACGGTCAATTAAAATTATATGAATTATCGGGAAGTTTTGAAGGAAACGATTATTTATTCCGTAGTTGGGTTAAACAAGAAAGTGAAAATAGGCTTTTAGATGTGCGGCTAGTTTTTCCTGCAAACTCTCGTGATTTATTGCAGGAGTACTCGAAGGACTTCTTCCCTTCCTTAAGCTCGTGTGATTAACTAAATGGCTGTTTTATATTTTTCGGAGCGAAGCCCCTAATTTATCAACCAATCAACTTTACGCTTAAAAAGAACCCCCGCTGATTTCAAAAAATCAGCGGGGGTAGCCAGTCGGGATGGTGGGATTCGAACCCACGACCTCGCCGACCCGAACGGCGCGCGCTGGCCGGGCTGCGCCACATCCCGAATAACCACGTGATTATAACGGTCGGATTTCTTTTTGGCAAGCCGAATCTAACCGTAAAATTGTATTGGGTTGGGGACTCTTTTTATACCCTCTACCTCGAGTTTTTAACATTCCCCAAATGTTAAAGAATTAGGACTTGAGAACTGACTGAATTCTTTAAGATTTAAGGTATAATGGACTTACCTTAAATTAACGAGTTAATCCCGATTGGGGAAAATAGTCATTTTTTGGACAAAATATAAAAATGGTACGCGCAAAAGCAATTGATGCAACAGTTTTGATTATAGAAGGAAAACATGCTGATTTTCCTTCTTTTACTATCCCTTTACAGAAAAAGGGATTTGATTTGCGCGTCGCCAAAAGTGGCACTCAGGCTTTAGCTCAGCTCAAAGATGCCGACCCCGATATTCTGGTCGTCAACGCCGCCTCCATGCGTAGCAGCGGGATTCGGATTTGCAAAAAGCTTCAAGAACAAGATGCCAGCACCCCCATTATCCTCATTATTGCCCCCGATAAAAAAGTTAGCGATGATGCCGCCACGCTCGTTTTGCGCCATCCCTTTACCATTCAAAAGCTGACCAACCGCATCAAACCTTTGCTCCCCAGTGACGGGAAAAACACTCTGCAAACCGGAGCTATTCGACTCGATCTCGATAGAAAACGTGTTCGCTGTTTGGGGCAAAATACGCGGCTTACCCCCCGCCTTGTCATGCTTCTGCAAACCCTCATGGAATCCCCCGGCGAAGTGGTGGAGCGCGAAGAACTCTTCAAAAAAGTTTGGGAAACCGACTATATCGGCGATACCCGCACCCTCGATGTGCATATCTCCTGGCTTCGCAAAGCCATCGAACCCGACCCGACCAAGCCGAAATTCCTGCGCACCATTCGCGGCGTTGGCTATCGGCTGGATGTCTAAAGAAAAAGGCGACCATTTGGTCGCCTTATTTTTTTAAGATGATTTGGATGCGCTCGCCCTGAATGCTCACCGCGCGGAGGCAAATCTCCGAGCCGATTCTTCCCTCCAAAAGCAGAGTCTGCGGAATCGCACCGCGACGCGCGGGGAGAATGGCTTGCTGACTGCTCTTGAAGAGTTTACCGTCCCAATCTTGGTCTACCTCCCAATACGCGAGGCTCGAAGCATATTCTTCCTCGAGAAAAAGCTGATTTCCCTCCAAACGCGCAAATTTAACGGTTTTGGCTTTGGGGAGCGGGGAAGCGGCATCCCGTTCAAAGGAGAAGGAGGCTTTTTTCGCGGCGAGCCTGCCGAGGGTCACGTGCGTGGCTCGCCAAGTCGCATCGGTGGTGATAAACCTTCGTCCCAATTTTGCCGCGACTTGCGCGGTTGTCCCCGATCCACAAAAGAAATCCGCCACTAAATCGCCCTTATTGGAAGAGGCTTTGATGATTCGCTCTAGCAGGGCTTCCGGTTTTTGGGTGGGGTAGCCGGTGCGTTCGTTGTGGAGCCGCGCGACAACAGGAAAATACCACCAATCTTCGGGGACTTTACCGCGTTTGAGATTGGGCGTTTTTCCGAACCCTGCTTTTTTGGAGGAGTTGAAGGTTTTGATGGTGTTGGGGTGGTAAGGTTCGCGAATATCATCTACATTGAAGGTATATTCTTTGCTTTTCGTGTAGGCAAGGATGGTGTCGTGTTTGCGATTGAAGGCAGTTTTGATGGGGGAGGGACCGTGATATGTCCAGATGATTTCGTTGATGAGGCGATCTTGCCCGAAAATTTCATCGAGAAGCAGACGAGCGTAGGCGTTGGCGTGCCAATCGAGATGCAGATAAAGCGTACCATCGGGGGCAAGCAGGCGGTGCATTAAGATGAGACGTTGGTAGAGAAAATCGAGGTAGGAATCGAGATTTTCCCAATTATCTTGATAGCCTTCTGCCATTTTCCATTCTTTTGGCTTGCGCGAATCCTCGTCGCGACCAACGCGGGCGGAAAATTTTCTATTGGTGAAAAATGGAGGGTCAATATAGATTAAGTTAATGCGTTCTTCGTATTCGGGCAAAAGAGCCGCCATAATGGCGAGGTTATCGCCGAGAATGAGACGGTTTTTTGGCGGAGTAGAGGTGGGGTTAATAAACGCTTCTGTTTTTAGCGTTGCAGGGACAAGGGTGCGGCGTTTTTTGTTTTTCCAGATGAGAGAGGGCATTGATTTACCAAAGAATAAGAGGAGATAGGGCTTTTGTTGCGTGATGTTTCTGTAACCCTCTAACTATAAAAAATATTTACCGTTGTCCCATAGCCTCGTTTATATAATTGTGCGCCCTCATGAACGGGACGTAGCCAACGAAAAAGCCATTTGGCATCTTCGCAATGCATATTGATACAACCGTGACTCATTGGTACGCCGTAATTATCGTGCCAATATGTGCCGTGAAACGCGTGACCGTGTTCGGTGAAAAAGCAAGTCCACGGGACCCCGGGCAGGACGTAGGCATCAAGGTCTGAGACGAGGTCTCCAGTGCCCATGTGCTTGGAGGGCATTTTTTCGCGGATATTGAAAATCCCATTGGGGGTTTTTGTGCCAATCCCTTCTTCGTGAAAACTGAAGAGAATGCCGGAGGAAATGGTTGCTTTGAAAATGGGTTTTTCATATTCGTAAGCGACTACACGCTGCATCGTTAGATCAACATCAACGCGTTTATCTGTAAAATCTACATCCGGAGAAATGGGCGTAATCTCTGAGTCAGGAATCATGCGCAAATGGGATGGTTTTACATGATAGGGGACTCTGGAAATCAACTCGTCATAAATGCGATACCAAAGTTCACCATCGGGACCCTCTTCCATGCCATCCACCCAGTGAACGGATTGATAGTAGAGTCTGTAGAGCGGTTCCCAGCCTTTATTTTTGACGAAGCGCATACTTTGCGTATAGGGGACGGTCACTTCGGCGAGATAGCGTTTTCCCTCTTCAAAAACACTTTGAGTGGGGTTATAAAGCACCTGAACAGGTTGTAAAAGAGCCCGATGCACAAATCCGCCCCAGACGCGATACCAGACGGGATTGTAGGTTGGCGTTTTAGCAATCACCTCTTCGTAGACGGTGAGCAAATCATCACGGAACCATTGCCCAACAATAATACTCTCGTCATCCGGTCTTTTGTGAACGCTGATCGAATCTGTGGCGACGCGCACCAATCTCCGATCGTCGAAGAGATCGAATTTGCCTTTGGCGGGCGAAAAAGCCATCGTGCCAAGTCCCAGCGAACTGAGTTTAAGAAAGTCTCGTCTTGAAATCGTAGTCATTATGTCTGAATTTTACCTTATTTTTCTGAGCGGAAGATGTGAGAGTGATTTTGAAACGAGCTTAGGCTGTGAATGCTTACCCAGAAGAGAAAATGTGGTTAAAAAAAGAACCTTCTTTGCAAAGAAGGTTCTTCTCTTTTTCAACGTAAAAAGGGAAATACTAGCTTAACGGAGCCATCCCTTTCATAATCTCTTCGATTGCCATTGTATGGCTACAGTATTCTCGCGATTGGTAAAAATCGCAAGTGCAACTTAGCTTTCCATCTTTAAGTTCAACGTGATGTTCGTTATTTGTTCCGTTTACAGTGATTAGAAGTGTTTCGATTGTAAAACGTTCGCGCTCTTGCGCATAGCGTTTTGCTTTTTGAATTTTACCGATCATTCCAGAGTCCATTTTATTCTCCTTTAGTGATTTAATACAAAAACGCACGCGTATATCGCGTGCGTTTGAGGGCAAAAGGGGGAGTATTTCGTTTCTACTCGCATAGTAAAAGTATATAGCGAAATCAGGCTTACGTCAACGGGAGATTCGGAATCGCAAGGGATTTGCAACCTGCCTACGTTCCCCAATCCCGCAGGTAAAGGAAGTCATATCCGATGGTGCGGTTGGATACTTTTGCGATTGGCGGCATCATCCGCTTGAACTGATTTTGACGCACTCGTTTGATGACCTTGCGTACAAAACTTTCTTCAAAACCAGCATCCACCAATTCTTCTACGCGGTAACGGTGGTCAATGAGCAGATAAAAGAGTTTGTCTACCTCGGCATAACTAAAACCTAACTCATCTTCATCGGTTTGGTTTGACCATAAATCAGCAGAGGGGGCTTTATCAATAATTTCAGTTGGCACACCCATCGCTCGCGAGAGTTGGCGCACCTGCGTTTTATAAAGATCGCCAATCGGGTTGAGCGCAGATGCCGAATCACCGAAAAGGGTCGAATAACCGAGCAAAATCTCGGTTTTATTGCTCGTGCCAATCACCAGCCCGCCGAAAGCCTCCGATTGATCGTATAAAACAATCATGCGGCAGCGTGCCATGATATTTCCCTGACGCGTTTTGGACATTTTCGGCTCAAGTGCGATCAGCGGATCTGCCATCTCTGTAATCGGGACGGTGCGGGATTGGACTCCGAATTTGTCGATGCAGAGCTGCGCGTGATCGAGAGAATCTTGGCTGGAGGCTTTGTACGGCATCCGCACAGCGAGAACGTTCTCCTTTCCAATTGCTTCCGTTGTAAGAGCAAGGGAGAGGGCTGAATCAATCCCTCCCGAAAGCCCGATGATCGCGCGAGTAAAGCCAACGCGGTTTAACTCCGAGCGGATGAAACCCGTTAGGATTTTGATAGCTAGATCGGTGTTGATGTGGAGGTTAGATTTTGTCATATTTTGTTATTTGCAGTTCCTGAGCGGTGACCGTAGGAAACGACAGCATTTGAGCCTGTAGATGAAGGGACGGGTTTACAAGAGTCGCTCTTCGTCTGCGCTACGCTCTCCGCTCAGAGACTGGGTTACCTTCCTGTATGCGCCGCGCCATCGTTTTGAGCCAGAATTCGTCCCAACTCGCGCTGGACGAGAGCGGTGCGTTCATCGCGGAGCAAAGGCAAACGGGCGCGCGTGCGGTGGAGTTGATTTAAGTCTAATTCGGCGAAGGTGAGAGCTTCTTCGTGATAGGGTCCTTTCGCCACTAAATTACCATTGGGATCGTAAACGGTTGAGCCGCCCCAAAAATTTAACCCGTCTTCGTAGCCGACGCGGTTGCTGTGGGCTACAAAATTGGTAAAGAGATTTGCGTAAGCGCGGTTCGTATGCTCGACCCAACGCGCGGATTCGAGTCTGTCATCATCTTTTAGCCCGCGTCCCGGCGATGCGGATGTCAGAAGCAATATATCTGCCCCGTCTAGCCAAAGCAGATAGGGGGGAGAAATATGCCAAAAATCTTCGCAAATCAGCATCCCGACGCGCCCAAAACGCGTATCGAAGGCGCGGATTGAATCTCCCCACGCGAAAAAGCGACCTTCGTCAAAAAGTCCATAAGTGGGTAAATAAACTTTATGATGAATATGAAGCACTTTGCCCTGCGAAAGATACGCGTCCGAAATGAAGAAGCGATGACGTGTATCTTCATCTACAAAGCCGACTACCATGTCGATATCGTGGCTGGCTTCGAGCAGAGGGGCAAAGATGCGGTCTTTTGCAGTGGGGTGATGAGAAACGCTGGGGGTGAGGTCTTGGAGGGTGTATCCCGTCAACGAAAGCTCGGGAAAGAGTATCAAGTCTGAACCACGCGCGACCGCGTCCCCAATCAGATTGAGATGCTTTTCGAGGTTCGCATCCACATCCCCTAATTTGGTATTGATTTGTGCGAGGGCTAATTTCATATTTTGTCTAATAAATAGGTAGATTATCAAAAAAACGCCGCCGAGCGTTGGCTGCGGCGGCGTAGCGGAGAGAGTGGGATTCGAACCCACGGTAGCCCGAAGACTACAACGGTGTTCGAGACCGTCCCGTTCAACCACTCCGGCATCTCTCCATTGAGCGGGCGTATTATATCTTAAATTTCAAAGACTGTATCGGGTTTTGGGTAACGAACATCCTTAAAGCCTTTCATTTTTAGCTCTTTTTGAAGCGGAAGCGCGCCGCGGTCTTCGCCGTGAACGAGGAAAACGGTTTTGACTTGTTCTTTGACTGCGGAGGCATATTCAATGAGCATTTTTTGACCGGCGTGAGCAGAGAGCCCATTGATAGTTTCAACTTCTGCTTTGCGGATGAAAGTCTCGCCGAAAATTCTAACTTTTGTCTCTCTATCTGCTAAACGGCGACCGAGCGTGTATGGAGCTTGCCAGCCGACAATGAGAATGGTGTTACGAGGGTCTTTAATGTTGTTTCGCAGGTGATGCAAAATTCGTCCGGCTTCTGCCATGCCAGATGCGGAAATGATGATAGCTGGTTTTCGATATTCGTTAATCGCTTTTGATTCAGCCACCGAGCGTGTATAAGTGATTTCTTTGAAATCTAGTGCGGCATGACCGCGAGTGCGAATATCGGCGAGGGTTTCGGCATCCATACATTCGGGATGTTCGTTGAAGATTTGAGAGGCGTTAATCGCTAGAGGACTATCTACGTAAACGGGGACGCGCGGCACTTCGCCTTTTACCATCATCTGATGGAGGAAAACGGCTAATTCTTGGGTGCGCCCGACCGCGAAAGAGGGGATGATTATTTTTCCGCCGCGTTCGATTGTTTTCTTAGTCACCTCGCGTAATTCATCGTAGGCTAGCGCGGGATCGCGGTGGGCTTTGTCGCCATAAGTGGATTCCATCATCAGATAATCGGCGTTGATAGGCAAAACGGGATCACGCAAAATGGGGACAGAATGACGACCAATATCTCCAGAGAACCATAAGCGGAATTTTCGTCCCTTTTCTTCTATATCAAGCGCAATTCCTGCCGAGCCGAGGATATGACCGGCATCCATGAAGGTAGCTCGCACGCCTTCAACAATTTGAACAGGATCATCGTATTCAACGGATTGAAAATAACCGGCAACTTTTTCGGCATCTTCAAGGGTGTAGATTGGCTCCATCGGCGGTAAGCCTTTTTTGGCTCGTTTTTTATTCGCATAGGCAATATCGCTTTCTTGGATATGTCCTGAATCCCGCAACATGATCTTCACGAGATGTGTGGTGGCGCGGGTGGCGGTGATTTTCCCCTCGTAGCCTTGTTTAACGAGATTTGGCAAATTGCCACTGTGATCAATATGCGCGTGTGAGAGTAAAACTGCGTCTATTTTGGCAGGGTCAAAAGGAAAGTTACGATTCCGCTCGTAGCTTTCATTGCGTTTGCCTTGAAAAAGACCACATTCGAGCAAAATACGCGAGCCATTGACTTCGAGCAGGTGCATTGAGCCGGTTACCGTGCGGGCGGCTCCAATAAAATGGATTTTCATGTGAGACTCCTTTT
>JAOZOM010000306.1 GCA_029933275.1 Anaerolineales bacterium
TATATCTAGAGGAAGGCAAGCAAGCTCAAACCATGCGCTAAGTGGTATTCCATTTTCATCAAAAAACAATAAAAACTTGACTTCCAAAACGTTTTGGTATATGATAAAAACATATCCAAAACGTTTCGGGAACTGTTGGAAAAATAAAAATGGTCGTCACACTTAAAGACATTGCTAAAGAGACGGGGAAATCGATTACGACTGTTTCACGCGCGTTAAATGATTATGATGAGGTGAGTTCGGCTACAAAAGAACTTGTTCGTAATGTAGCTTCTGAACTTGGCTATACCCCCAATATCTTTGCACAACGCCTTCAAAAGCAATATACCGATACGATTGGTTTGATTTTTCCGACTTTTGGACCTCGTTTTTCTGACCCCTTTTTTAGTGAACTTTTGGCTGGGATCGGTAATCAGGCGGCTGATTTGGGATATGACTTATTGGTTTCAACACGTGCGCCAGGGGATGAAGAAATTAAGGCTTATCGTGCGATGGTGCAAGGTCGCCGAGTGGATGGATTTGTTTTAGTACGGACGCGGCGAAAAGACGCGCGAGTGGAATGTTTGCAAGAGGCAGATTATCCCTTTGTGGCATTCGGGCGGGCTAAGGGTCGTTATGAATTTCCCTATGTGGATGAGGATGGGCTTTATGGGATGCGTTTGTTGACCCGACATCTGATTTCGTTGGGGCATCGGCGGATTGCTTGTATCTCCCCTCCGCCGGAGTTGATGTTTGCGCACTACCGCTTACAGGGCTTTAAGGATGGTTTAACGGAAGCAGGCATCCCCACGGACGATGCGCTTCTCCGAGTCGGTAATTTAACACAACGTGATGGGTATGAGCAAGCTAAAATTTTACTAGACCTGCCATCTCCTCCTACTGCGATCGCGGCTTGTAATGATTTGATGGCTTTTGGTGCGATGAGCGCGGCGCAAGATCGCGATCTTGTTGTTGGAAAAGATATTTCTATCACTGGTTTTGATAATATCCCGATGGCTGAGTATTCCCACCCTTCGTTAACGACACTCCACCAACCCCTTTATCAGATTGGGGCTATGGTTTGTAAAATGTTAATTCGTCTGCTTCAAGGGGAAGAATTAGACGAAAAGAAGATTCTTCTTAAGCCAGAATTGATTGTGCGGCAATCTAGTGGATTGCTGAAATCATAACGATAAAAGGAGGTGAGAACCTGCGAAAAATGGAAGAAGTTTGGTCCCCTTATTCAACCTAGTTTACAAATTTAAATTTGAAAGGAAAGAGAATAATGAATAAAAAATTTACGATTTTATTAGCATTGGTGCTTGTTGCCAGCGTTGTGTTGGCGGCTTGCCAGCCTCAAGTAGTCAAAGAAGAAGTTGTTGTGACTAAAGAGGTTGAGGTCGAAGTTCCGGTTGAGGTCGAAGTTGAAGTTCCTGTTGAAGTTCCTTCTAAAACTTTGGTTTTCTCCTCCCGCCTTTTTAGCCCTCCGAGAGAGCAAGAATTCTTCATCAATGAGATTATTAAACCCTTTGAAGAAGAACATGGTGTTACCATCAATTTCCAGATTATTGATGACCAAACTCTACTTGATCGTGCCGCCGTACAGCAAGGCACCGATCATATTACCACCGACATCGTTGTTGCCCACAACAGCCGCATGGCTGAGTGGATTGACGCAGGTTGGGTTTCTGACTTAACTGATGTTGTTGCCAGTTGGGATGATCGCCACTTTAGTGAGGCTTTTGTTCAAAATACCAATAAAGATGGCAAACAATACTTCCTCCCTGTTGGCGCAGATGTTTATTTGCTCCTTGCTAATAATAAAGCCCTGCCTTATCTCCCCGAAGGTGTTGAACTTGATAGCATTACTTGGGAACAATACGCAGCTTGGGGCGCAGCGATTGCTGAAGGTGAAGGCGAAGGTAAAGTTTGTATCACTGGTATTCCCTCCAAATCTTGGATCTATATGTTCGGCGGTTCCGCTTTATCCTACGGTGCTGGCTTCCCCGATGCCAATTCTGAAGGTGCAATGGCGGCTTGGAAAGTTTGGGAAACCATCGGTAAAGCTGGTGGATTTGTCCCGACTGTTTTGAATATCGACAGCTGTGTAGACCCGATGATGCGTGAAGAATCCTGGCTGACCGTATTCCACAACGCTCGCGCCGGACAGGTTTATGCCTCGAATGAGACCTCCTTCACTTTAGCTCCCGCCCCCACTGGTCCCGTTGGGACTGGCTCTATCGCTGGTGTGAGTGGTTACGCTGTAATGGAAGGTTCTGCC
>JAOZOM010000307.1 GCA_029933275.1 Anaerolineales bacterium
ACGCTTCTTGCCCTTTTCATGCGTGTTGGCGGTGGTATTTTTACCAAAGCCGCAGATGTGGGTGCAGACCTTGTCGGTAAAGTGGAAGCAGGCATCCCTGAGGACGATCCCCGTAATCCTGCTGTTATCGCCGATCTCGTTGGTGATAATGTTGGTGACTGTGCCGGTATGGCGGCAGACATCTTCGAATCCTATGAAGTGACCATCGTTTCGGGCTTAATCCTGGCTTTGGCTCTTTGGCATACAACCGGTCGCCTTGAGTGGATTATCTTCCCCTTGCTTGTTCGTGGTATCGGCGTGCTTTCTTCGATTTTTGGCACTTACGCTGTGAAAAGCGATGCCAAAGAAGGCGGCGATGCGATGGGCGCGATTTTCAAAGGCTTTTTGACCTCCGCCGCAATTTCATCGGTTCTTTTCTATGTTGCCGGTTTCTTCTATATGAATAACCCCGGCATCAATGAATGGGGCGGATGGTGGCGAACACCGACTGCTGTTTTTGTCGGCGTTTTACTCGCGATTGGTATCGACCGCTTAACCGAATATTTCACAGGGACGCATACCGCTCCCGTGCAAGATATTAAGAAAAGTGCCGATACAGGTGCTGCAACCTTGATTTTGCAGGGTCTGGCAGTTGGCTACGAATCTTCGGTTTGGTCGGTTTTGGTGATTGCGTTGACCATTATGGCATCCATTCTCATCTTTGGAACAATTCCGGGATTAGATAGTGCGGAAAGTGTAAACTTCATTCTTTACGGTGTCGCCATGACCGGTATCGGGATGTTGACTCTCACCGGTAATAATGTCGCGATGGATTCTTTTGGACCTATCGCCGACAACGCTAACGGCATCGGCGAGATGTCTTGGTCTGGTGCAGAGAAAGAAGAAAATAAAGCTGCTCAACAAATTATGGCTGACCTCGATGCAGTCGGAAATACGACCAAAGCAATCACCAAAGGTGTTGCGATTGGTTCTGCGGTTATTGCCGCCGTTTCCCTCTTCGGCTCTTTCCTCGTGGACGTGAGCCGCACGCAAGCTACACTTGGTGTTCCGCTGGCTGAACAAATCACCAACGTTGGTATCCGCGTAGATGTTCCGCAGGTATTTGTCGGGATGTTGATTGGTGGTGCGATTCCGTGGCTCTTCTCCTCCTTCGCCATTCAGGCGGTTAGCCGTGCTGCGGCATTGATTGTGAAAGAAGCGCGCCGTCAATTCAAGATGGGCGTTCTCGAGGGAACCGCCGAGCCAGATTATCGTCAGGCTGTTTCTATCTCCACTTCTGCTGCACAAAAAGAATTAATTTCTTTGGCAATCATCGGCATCGTAGCGCCGATCGTGGTTGGTTTGACTTTGCAAGTTGAAGCCCTCGGCGGTTTCTTGGCGGGATTAATTCTCTCCGGTCAACTTTTGGCGGTCTTTATGAATAACGCCGGTGGCGCATGGGATAACGCCAAGAAATTGGTTGAAGATGAACCCAGCGACCCTGCAAATAATCTCGGTAAAGGTTCTGAGCGTCATAAAGCCTCCGTTGTTGGCGATACCGTTGGTGACCCGATGAAAGATACCGCTGGTCCCGCTCTTAACCCGATGATTAAAGTTGCGAATCTTGTTGCTTTGCTCGTGGCTCCGATCGTTGTTCAGGTTTCTGTGAACCCGACCAGCGGCACAAAAATAGCTGTGTGGGTAGTTGTGGTTTTCTTGTTCGGCTTATTGGTCTGGGCAATTAAACGCTCCAAAGCCCCCGCCCCCGAGATGACGATAGATTAGTTGAAAGTTTCTAATTTACTATGTAAACTCCCCGCTCAATTGAGCGGGGAGTTTTTTTGTTTTACAGTGTAACGCGAGATTTATCTCGCCGTTTATGAATGTGGTCTTTTTATCCATTCAGTGCGTAATCGTTCTTGATATTTTAGAGCGTTAATCTCCCGACTACGCCATAAACTAAAAGCGGGATGCTCACTCAAGGATTGTTTTTTAACTGGTTTTTCTGCAAGACTGCGCCATTGTAAAAAGTTGATGAAATCTAAGACTTCATTTTGCGTTTTCTGAGGTAAAGATTGCGCTTGAATTTGAATTCATCGGCTAGTGTCATTATTCTCTCCTTTCGTCGCTCTCATTATAATATTTTTTTCACCTGCCCAATGCACGGACACCCTCACACCCCAAAAACGGATTCCGCTCCAGCGAAGACCCCGCAAAGACTAGCGGACTTCCCATCTCAGTAGAGATTTTTGTCTCGTCGTAAGAGCGAGGTATTCGTTTT
>JAOZOM010000308.1 GCA_029933275.1 Anaerolineales bacterium
TGACCGGGTGTAGTCGGTTTATATTTTTTGACTGCCATTACTGTACACCTTCAAAGACTTCAATCGAATCGCCGTCTACCAGCGTAATAATCGCTTTCTTGACGCCGGGTTTACGTATCGACAAACGACGGCTACGAGCGCGAACACTGCGCTTTGCTGGCGTTCGGATAATATTGACACGCGTCACACTTACGTCAAAGATTGTTTCGATCGCTTCTTTAACCATTGCCTTCGTCGCATCATTACTAACGACAAAAGTGTATTGATTCAATTCACTGAGCTGATAATTGCTCTTCTCAGTAACCAACGGGCGACGAAGGACATCATAAATTGTGGTCATCGCTGCCTCCTATCCTAAATGCGCTTTCAAAGCGTCTAATGTTTTCAATGAGATGACCAATTTATCAAATCCGAAAAGATCGCGGATATTGATATAACCAGACAATAAAACCTTAGCATCAGGGATATTTTCAACAGTGCGGATAGCAGTCTCGTATTCTTGATCCTTTTCAGGAAGAAGAAGGAGCGCACTTGCATCGCCAACTAAATGTCCCAAAGCATCTGCCATTAAGCGAGTTCTAGGTTCAGTTAAAATCAAATCTTCAACCACAATAACACTAGATTCTACCGCCTTGACGGAAAGAGCCGAACGCAAAGCTGCTTGACGCATCTTACGCGGCATTCTTTTTTCATAGCTTCGAGGGCGAGGGGCATGAACTCTACCACCACCAACCCATTGAGGAGCGCGGATTGTCCCCTGACGAGCGCGACCGGTTCCTTTTTGACGCCAAGGCTTGCGACCACCTCCCGAAACTTCTCCTCGAGATTTAGTCTTATGCGTACCTAAACGAGCATTCGCCATCTGCCGCACATAGGCTTGGTGCATCAAATCTACATTAATCGGGGCTTCAAAAACCTCTGCAGGTAATTCAACCTGACGGAGTTTCTTACCCTCAATATTTACAACATCTACTTTCATGATATTTGCTCCAATACCCTGCGCCTATTGCTTGCGCGCACCTTTGATGACGACAATCCCACCTTTACCGCCGGGGACAGATCCCATCACGCCAAGCAGGTTCTGCTCTACATCCACAAGAACAACTTTAAGTCCTTGAGAAGTAATACGAACATTCCCCATCTGACCGGGCATTTTCTTTCCCTTGAACACTCGACCTGGAGTGCTACCCGCCCCAGCCGAACCGGGTGAGCGTTGACGATCAGATTGACCGTGCGTCGCAGGACCACCACTAAAACCGTGGCGTTTCATGCCGCCCTGAAAACCTTTCCCTTTGCTTGTGCCGGTAATATCAACACGTTCGCCAAGTTCAAAATTTTCAACGGTAACTTTATCGCCAACTTCAACTTCGGGGGATTTAATACGAAATTCACGCAAAAAACGTAAGGGGGACAAATCATTTACATTGAGATGCCCGCGTTGCCCACCTGTCAACTTTTTCGGGTTTACCTCACCAAAGCCAAGCTGCACAGCAGAATACCCATCAACTTCATGGGTACGCACCTGTGTAACATAGCAAGGCCCAGCCTCGATGACTGTTACCGGCAAAGCTACACCAGCATCGTCAAAGATCTGGGTCATACCAATCTTTTTTCCAATCAGCCCTTTCAACATTTCAATTTTCTCCTTCAAAGAAATATAATGAGACTGTCAGCCGGGCTTGGCTGCATCATCTCCTGAGTAGCACAGTCAGCTATCTTGGCGCAGAGCATTTATATTGGTCTGCGCTCACAAAAGAACTCTTGCTCTACCGTCTTACGCGCATCGGCTTTGCCGACGTTTTTTATGCCAGCAAAGCACGTTGCGATAATACTATCTATGGTTATAAATTACAAAAGACTAAATTTTGATCTCAATATCCACGCCTGCGGGTAAGTTGAGCCGCATCAGCATATCAATCGTTTTTGATTCTGGATCCAAGACATCAATCAAACGATTATGCGTGCGGATCTCAAAATGTTCGTGTGAATCTTTGTCAATGAAAGTCGAACGGCGTATTGTAAACCGTTCTTTCTTTGTTGGCAAGGGTACAGGTCCAACAACATGGGCACCACTTCGTTCAGCAGTATCTACAATCCGTTTTGCGGATTGATCGAGAACGCGATGGTCATAAGCCTTAAGGCGGATACGTATCTTTTGTTTAGCCATAGTGAATTACCTATTCTTAATCAAGTAACTTGGTGATAACGCCTGCGCCGACGGTTAGACCGCCTTCACGAATGGCGAATTTGGAGC
>JAOZOM010000070.1 GCA_029933275.1 Anaerolineales bacterium
CCCATCATCACGCCGACTTGGAGACCGTCGAAAGCGGTGGCGGCGGCGCGTAAAACGGGATTAGCGATATAAGGGACGATTCCGAGCGTAAAGGCTGCCCATGCCAAAACTTTGTACATATTTTCGGCATAAGGCGATTTGTCGGCTTGCTTGCCGCCGAGAAAATATCCCAGCGTGAGGTAAAGTAACATTAACCCGATAATCGCTGCCCAGACGAGGTTGCTCGTCCCGAAGACATTGCCGATTAAACGCGAAGCAGAGAGTTCTGCCGCGAGAGAGGTCATGCCTGAGACGAAGACGGTGAAGGTTATGTATTTTTTCATAAATCTATCCATGAAGGCGCACGAAGTTTACAAAAAGTTTATTGTTTTTACCTTGTCAAAGATACCAGATAAAAGCATTTTTGCAAGAGGCGGATTTTCTTTCTGTTATAATCTTTTTTCGATTTTCAACTGAAAATCGCGGAGAAAAAATGGCACGTTTTGCTTTTATCGAAAATAAAAATTATTATCTTTTTTTGATTTTTTCTATTTTTTTTAGTATCGTTTTAGCGTTTTTGACAGTTGCTAAATATGGCGCGTCCGTTTCTGGAGATGGCGTGATCTACCTCTCCGTTGCCGATAATCTGGTCGCGGGGAAAGGGTTTTTCGACCACACCGGCGCGCCGCTGATCTGGTTCCCGCCTCTTTATTCCCTCATTTTGGCGTTTCTGCAAAAAATCAGCGGCGCAGATATTCTCGCTGTAGGCACATATTTTCAAATTTTTCTTTTGGGGATTAATCTCTTTTTAGCGGGCTTGATTCTTCAACTCTCTTTTCCTAAAAATTCAACTTATAAATATCTTGGCATTCTTTTTATCATCACTTCGGATACTTTTCTACATCAACATTTGGGGATTATCACCGAGCCGCTTTTTATCACCCTAAGTTTTATCTTTATTCTCACGGCGGGATTTTATCTTAACGATTGGAGCAAATTTGCTTTGCCCTTGATGATCCTCTCCGCGGCGTTGGCATCCCTCGCGCGTTGGGTGGGATTAAGCCTAGTCGTGCTGGGTGGCATTGTGATTTTGCTCAAGCATAAAGATAATTTACGTTCCTTCTTTCGGGATGCTTTTATTTTTGGGTTTTTTTCCGGTCTGCCGCTCGTCGCGTGGAGTGTGGGACATAATTTCGCAAAATATGGCACACTTTGGGGCGCGGCGGGGATAGATTCTCTTCCTGCGCTGAATCTGAAGCTCTCCCTCATTAAAATCATCCACTGGTTTCTGCCGCTTTATCCCATCGAAAATCCGTTTATCGGGCATCCCTATCTCATTCTTGGGAGTATTGTCATTCTCATCATCCTTTTCAACAAAAAAGAGAATTGGCGCGCATGGCGCGAAGAATTTCAGAATCCTTTTGTTTTTTCGGCAATCTTTTTTGGAGCCATTTACCTGACTACGCTTGTTTTTACGGTTTCTACTTACGACCACATCAGCCTTTTATCCACGCGTTATTATCCGATATTGATGCTCCCTGTTTTACTTCTCATTTTTATCTCTATAAAAACCCTCATCTTGCCACATCTTTTGCAAAAGCCGAAAATCTGGTTAAACGCAAGCATCATTTTTCTCCTTTTATGGTCTCTTTATCCCCTCCGAAGTCTATATAAATTTGTGCGGGAGGCAAAAGAAGCCGAATTTAGTTGGACGGCTAAAAAATATCAGGAGCTGAACTGGAATTCGACTCTTTATCACGAAACGGAAATTTTCGCACAACTGGATCAACGCTTGGCGATTAACCCCGACCTTATCATTTACAGCAATTACACAGACCCCATTTGGCTTTTCAATCGCGTGCCGGTCAGGATGCTCCCCACAACGCCCCCTGATGTTCTGGACGAAGAACTGATTGCGAAAAATCAAAATTTCTTTACGCAAGAAGAGAGCTATATCGTCTGGTTCACCCCCAACGCTTACGAGCATATCGTCCCCATCGAGGTCATTTCCCAGATTGTTCCTCTGGAATTGGTTTATCAGGATGAGGTGGGTCAGCTCTACCGCATCCAAGCGGATGGGGACTAAAAAGCCGCTGCGCGTTGGATATACAATCCCCGCCTCGCGCGTGAATTTAGGCTTGCCGCGCGTGTGGACGCATCTGTTCGTAAAAAAGGTTTTTTCCGTAATATACGAAAAAATCCGTGTTCTTTGTGAAAACCCGTGTACAAAAAAAATACAGAAAACAGTTTTACATGAGATATAAGGAAAAAACGATGAAAAAATCTTGGCAATTGAAAATACTTATTCTACTGGTTTTCCTCAGCTTGCTCGCCTGTCAAACAGTGACGGGCATCCCTGCTGATGGGGGAATGGAAGCAAGCCCACAGGAGAGCGTCCCGCAGACGGCTTCTCCAGTGGAGGATGCTTCTAGCATCCCTGATGCTGGTTTGGGGAACGAATCCTGCTTAGAGGGCGAGTCCTATCATCCAGATTCTGAGCTTTGCTACCGAGACGATGGTAGCGCAGAACCGCTTTTCCTCGCGATGATGGATGGTGTGACGGATTACGATGAGAATTTTGAAGAAAAACTGCTTGATGATGAATATATTTTGGTGAAGTATCAAATTAACGGTGATGAAATTGCCGCGCCCGAATATGAGAGCGTTGGCGCAGATTTGAAATCGTATCAGGACGATACCGCAACCCAAGAGCAGATTTGGGATTATTACGCCGCAATGATTCCGCAAAATGCGCGTTCTTTCTTGACGAATTATATTGTTATCACCGATGGGCTGGGTGGCGGTTTGGCGGCGGTAGAGCAAACGCCCGATGACCCGACTTTGTGGATGCTGAACGTGGATATTGCAGATACTGCGAATATTGAAGAGTTGACTTTTACCTTAATTCACGAATATGGGCATTTACTGACTCTAAACGAGAAGCAGGTGGATGTTGACGAATATATTTTCAATAATCCCGATGATGAAGACGCTTATTTGGATGCGGTAGATAATTGTGCTACCTATTTTACGGGCGAAGGTTGTTCGTATAGCTCATCTTATTTCTATCAATTCTATGACCGTTTTTGGCGAGATATTTATGCCGAGTGGGATGATATTCAATATATCGAAGATGATGATGAATATTACGATGCTATGGACGATTTTTATTTTGCCCGCGAAGACCAATTCGTAACCGATTACGCGGTGACCAACCCCGGCGAAGATATTGCCGAATCGTGGGCATTTTTTATAACCCAACCGAAACCCGCCGGAAATACAATCGCGGAGAAGAAAATTTTATTCTTCTATCAATTCCCTGAACTGGTAGAATTGCGGAGTGAAATTATCGCTCGCAGTTATTCGCGTTTAATTAGGATGAAATAGCGGTATTTTTGCGAGTAGAGATAGATAAGATCGCAATATAACTTCATTAACATTGACTCTTCACAAACCTTTCCCTTCTTTTTCTAAAACCCTCCTTTTTAGTTTTTTGGGTGGTCTTTTAGGCGCGCTAATTGGTGGGGCGATTGGCTTTTACGCCTCCCACGTTAAAGACCCAACTGGCTGGAGTGAAATCCCCGATTTATTGGAGGGTGCAATCTACGGGTACGGTTTGGGCGCGGGAGCAGGCGCATTTGCCCTCCATTTTCATCCTCACGCGCCAAGTGCGTTTGCACGCGCGTTTCTTGGCGCGTTGGTGGGGCTTTTCGCTGTTATCTTTCTATCTGCTCCTTTGCATTTAGATTTCTTTCCTCCGCTGATGTGGGGGTTGTTAATCCTTCTCCCGCCGTTAATCGCAGCTCGGCTTTTATCGCCGCCCTCAAAAAAACGTGACTAAAAAATCAAAGAAAGTAACTCCCTTTTTCGTAACCTTGCTGGGCTTTATTGCGTTAACGCTTATGATCTTTAACGCGGTGCGGTTTGTGACGGCTTTAATCCAATGGCATTTGATTGTGGATTTTATGTCCTTGCCCATGCCCCTTTATATCGCCTCAACGGGATTGCTCTGGGCGTTATCTTGGTTTCTTGTTTATTTGGGCATTGAGCTTAGCGAAAAATGGACTCCCTTTGCAGTTTTGGGTGTTTCATTTTCATATATCGCCTATTATTGGATTGATCGTTTTCTTTTCCAATCGGCAGCGGGGCGAGATAACACAAAATTTGCTGTCGTTATGACTTTTGTTTTTAGCCTTTTCATTATAATTGCTTTGGCTTTGCCGAAGAGCCGAGCCTATTTTGATGAAATCATTGAAAGAGACGAACGGAATTAAGCGCATAAAATACTGAATGCGCTTTGTTTTTTACGCAATATGAGAGATTTAAAAGAAATCAAAAGTAGCAACCCTAAAAGTTGCTATGTACAAAAACTACATTAAAGAGAGAATTATGACTGATAATCCAAAAATCCAGCAATTAAGAGAATTGAAAAGACAATCCCGCTTAGGCGGTGGTGAAGCCCGCATTGAGACTCAGCATAAAAAAGGACGTCTCACAGCGCGTGAACGCCTCGACCTGCTTCTAGACAAAGGCTCTTTTCGTGAACTTGATCCCTTTATTATTCATCGCACCACCGATTTTGGTCTGGATAAACAAAAAATCATGTCGGATAGTGTCGTCACTGGTTGGGGAACGATTGACGGGCGGCTGATTTACGTTTTCTCTCAGGATTTCACGGTTTTGGGTGGAAGCCTTGGCGAAGTTCACGCAGAGAAAGTTGTCAAATTGATGGATATGGCAATCAAGAACGGTGCGCCCGTCATTGGGCTAAATGATTCGGGCGGGGCGCGCATCCAAGAGGGCGTTGTTTCTCTTGGCGGCTATGCCGATATTTTCCTCCGCAATACGCTCGCTAGTGGTGTTATCCCGCAAATTTCAGCCATTATGGGACCCTGCGCCGGTGGAGCGGTTTACTCGCCCGCTCTCACCGATTTTATCTTCATGGTGCGGAACTCCTCTTATATGTTTGTTACCGGTCCTGATGTGGTTAAAACCGTCACCAACGAAATCGTTTCTTTTGAAGATTTGGGCGGCGCAAGCGTTCATTCCGAGACATCCGGCATTTGTCATATCGCCGCTGACAGCGAAGCCGACACCCTTTTCCTCATCCGCAAACTTCTCGGCTATCTCCCGCAAAATAATATGGAAGACCCACCCTTTGTGGATACAGACGATGATCCCCTCCGCCGCGACGATGAACTTGATTCCATCATTCCGGATGACCCCAGCAAACCCTACGATATCAAAGACGTGATTTTGCATGTTATGGATAACGGCGAGTTTTTTGAAATTCATAAAAATTATGCTATGAACATCGTGGTCGGATTTGCGCGCTTGGGCGGTCATTCTGTGGGTATCGTCGCGAATCAACCGGCAGTTTTGGCAGGTGTTTTGGATATTGAATCATCGGAGAAGGCTGGGAGATTTATCCGCTTCTGCGACTCATTCAACATCCCCGTCATCACCTTTGAAGACGTCCCTGGATTTTTGCCGGGTACCGTGCAAGAGCATGGTGGCATCATCCGATCAGGCGCAAAACTACTCTACGCTTACTGTGAAGCGACCGTTCCCAAACTCACAGTTGTCACGCGCAAAGCCTACGGCGGCGCGTACGATGTGATGTCCTCTAAACATATTCGCGGAGATTTAAATCTCGCATGGCCCACCGCCGAAATCGCTGTGATGGGTCCCGATGGCGCGGTCAATATCATTTTCCGCCGAGAGTTGGCAAATGCAGATGATCCCGTTGCTCGTAAAGCGGAATTGGTCGAAGAATATCGTGAGAAATTCGCTAATCCCTACGTCGCGGCGAGCCGCGGCTTTATCGACGACGTGATTGAGCCGCGTGATACGCGCCCGCGCTTAATCAACGCACTTGAAATGTTGAGCAATAAACGCGATTCAAATCCGCCAAAGAAACATGGGAATATCCCGCTTTAGAGATGAATCTCAAAGAAAAAATGGAAAAGGTCGCGCTTTTTGCCAAAGAAAAACGAGACCGTGCCATAATTAAAAACCCCGATTATTCTGCCCGTTTGATATATCGTTGGCAACATACGTTGCGAGTGACTCAGTATGGAAAAATCCTGGCGGAGAAAGAGGGCGCAGAGATAGAGATTGTTTTGATTGCTTGTCTCCTCCATGATATAGCGAAGTTAAGCGACCGATCACGCGATGTGGAACACGGACGAATCGGCGCAAAAATGGTGCGCCCCTTTCTTAAAGAAATCGGCTATTCGGATGAAGATGCCGAAAATATCTGCTACGCCATCGCCACGCATGTAGATGGCAAGTCCGATTTTGAACATCCGCATACGCTAGAAGCAAAAATTGTCAGCGATGCGGATAAGATTGACCGCTTTAGCAACTATCGAACAACAGTCGCTTTGGGAAAGTTTGCCAATGATGACTACGAAAGTTTAATTCTTGCCGCGAGAAAACGTTTAGTGCGTTTTCAAAAAGCACGCCGAGAAATTCGTATCCAAACAGAAAGCGGAAGAAAAGCCTTTGATGAGCAGATTTCTTTGCAAGTTGTTTATATGGAGCGTTTAATCGCCGATTATGAAATCTCGGTTTTGCCAAAAATTTAAAGTCTGAAGTCTAAAGTCTTAAAAAAACGGAGCATTTATGTTCAATAAAGTATTGATAGCCAATCGTGGAGAGATTGCTGTTCGGGTTTTGCGAGCTTGTCGCGAATTAGGGATAAAAACCGTAGCGGTTTATTCGGAAGCGGATCGGCAAGCGATGCACGTCCGCTACGCGACTGAAGCCTATTTGCTGGGACCCGCGCCTTCGAGAGAGTCCTACTTGAAGGGCGATAAAATTATCGAGATTGCACTCAAGAGCGGGGCAGGAGCGATTCATCCCGGTTATGGTTTTTTGGCAGAAAATGCCGATTTTGCACAAGCTGTTGAAGATGCGGGATTAGAGTTTGTCGGTCCCAAACCTTTTGCGATCTCCTCAATGGGTGATAAAGCCATCGCACGAAAAACGATGATGGAGGCTGGCGTTCCTGTTGTTCCCGGCACAAAAGGGACAAATCGCCTGAGCGATGAAGATTTGCTCAGATTAGCTCCCGAAGTCGGATTTCCGCTTTTGATTAAGGCAACTGCCGGGGGCGGCGGAAAGGGGATGCGCGAAGTCAAAAATATGGATGAGATGCCCTCTGCGCTTTCCTCGGCACGCGGCGAGGCTAAATCTGCGTTCGGAGAGGATAATGTTTACCTCGAAAAATTGCTTATCGGCGCGCGGCATATCGAAATCCAAGTTTTGGCGGATAAGTTTGGGAACGTGATTCACCTCAACGAACGCGAATGCTCACTGCAACGTCGTCATCAAAAATTATTAGAAGAAGCCCCCTCACCGGTGATGGATGAAGACCTCCGCCAACGGATGGGCGAGGTTGCTGTCCAAGCGGCAAAAGCGGTGAATTACGAGAGCGCGGGGACGATTGAATGTTTGGTCGATAGCGATAAAAACTTCTATTTTCTTGAAATGAATACTCGTTTGCAAGTGGAGCATCCAATTACCGAATTGGTGACGGGTGTGGATATTGTGAAAGAGCAAATCCGAATAGCGCGTGGACGTAAACTTTCTTTTACGCAGGATGATATTAAGATAAAGGGCGCGGCGATTGAGTGTCGCGTTAATGCTGAAGACCCCTATAATAATTTTATGCCCTCTACGGGATTGATTTCTCATATCGTTTTGCCCTCAGGACCTGGTGTTCGCGTGGATACGGGGGTTTACGCAGGAACTGAGATCACGCCTTATTATGATTCGATGATTTCAAAGTTGATTGTTTGGGGTGAAACTCGTGCGCAAGCAATTTTGCGGATGCGGCGCGCACTCGAAGAATATAAAGTGGTTGGTGTGCGGACAAATATCCCCTTTCATCAGACAATGATGGATTCGCATCGCTTTATGGGCGGGCAATACGATACTCGTTTTGTGGAAGAAGAGTTCGATATGGAAGAGATTGCCGAGGGGAAGGAAACCTTCCCCGATATTGCTGCGATTATCGCTACTTTAGTTAAGCATGAGCAGACCGAGCGCGCCGCACATATTGTTCGGCGTGGTGAACGCGATACGAGTAACTGGAAATGGCTCTCGCGTTGGGAGCGGTTGAGTAAATAGTCTGATTTTTGCTGACCAAAAGAGACAAAATTATGAAATATATAACTACAATTGATGATAAAGAATTTTTGATCGAGATCATTGACGATACGCACGTTTCTATAGACGGGAAAATTGTTGAAGTTGATTTTGAATCTGTAGAGTCTCAGCCCGTTTTCTCTCTCATCGTGGATGGTAAATCTTACGAAGCCTATGTTTATCAGGGTGAGGAAGCTCTCGAGGTTTTGGTGAAGGGGAGGCTTTACCATAGTCGAGTTGAAGACGAGCGTGAGCGAAGGCTGCGTGCGGCTTCAGGAGGTGGAGCTGTGGAGACGGGTACTTTCCATCTCAAAGCTCCTATGCCCGGTTTGGTTGTTTCTATCTCAGTCGAAGAGGGGCAAGAGGTCAAAAAGGGTGATGTTTTGCTCATCCTCGAATCAATGAAGATGCAAAACGAGCTTAAGTCACCGCGTGATGGCGTTGTAGGGCGTATCTATATTGCGGCGGGAGATAGCGTTGAACAACGCAAAAAAATGATGAGCGTAGAGTAGCCAAATCCGTAGATAGAAATCTCGTTTTTTGCTATTCTCGATAAAATCTAATAAATTTTC
>JAOZOM010000071.1 GCA_029933275.1 Anaerolineales bacterium
ATCAAAAATCTCGTAATACCCCCGATCTAACTCATCATCCGATAAATGCGCATATCGCTGAGTAACGGCGATATTGCTGTGCCGCGCTAACTTTTGCGCCATCTTAAGGTTGCCTGTCGCGCGTAAAACGGTGGTTACGAAGTAGTGCCTAAAGGAGTGGGGTGTTATCTTTCCGACTGCATCTTCTCCCAAAATTTGGCGAACGCGGTCTTTGATGATATTGCGTCCAGTCGCTGTGGAAATTGGTTTGACCTTTTTCCCTGCGCCACGATCGTGCCGTGCAAAGAGGGGGAGTGAGGGGAGGGGGCGGCTCTGTGCGCCATCTAATTTTTGTCGGGTGGAAAGATAATCTTTGAGAGAACGCATTGAGCGTGATGAAAAACGGATGACAGCTTGCTTATCGCCTTTGCCGATGATAATGGCACGACCCTCGTTCCAATCCACGTCTCCCCGCCTTAATTCGCAAATTTCATGCACGCGCAGCCCTGTATCAGCTAAAGTGATGATAAAAGCACGATCTCTTAATGCGCGCAATCGTTCTTTTTCATCACTTCCAGCGAATTGCGTGTAATCGTCCACAGCTTTGATAATCGTCTCAATATCTTCGCGAGGAAATTGCGGCAGGCGTTGACCCGGTCGGCGAGCGCGTAATTTGATAATTTGCCGCACACGAGACATATTAATATCGGCAAGACGTTCGGAATCCAGATATGTATAGAAACCTGTCAGCGCAGCAAGATAGAGACGCTCCGTTGTGGGGGCATAAATTTTTAGCGCGGTAATCGTCCACGCCAGCGCATCTTCGTTTAATTCATCAATTGGCGTTTCATCGGGGGAGATGTTGCGCACGTCTAAAACTTGCGTAAAAAACTGTAGAGCGTTGGCATAAGTTTTTGCGGTATTCTCGCTCCGTGCCAACCTCACTGTGTCCAGATACCCTGCAATCGCTCCAGAAATGCTTGTTTTCTTAGTCATTGCTCACTATCCTTATGTTTACTATAATAGTACTTATCGGAAGCATGAATGTCAAGAGGTAATTTAAGTCATAAGTCAATCCCCCACTCTTATGTAATCAGTATTCAGTAAATCGGTGGGAAGATTTTTGAACCCCATCAGGTCTTGGGTACGGAGCTTTACCAGAAAACTGACACTAGACAGCAACTCCCCCACCCTGCCGAGATGCAACAGCACTGAAAGCAATCGCATTTCCCCATAACGGAAGCAAGTTCAAATCACGCGCGGTGCGGCTCCTCGTCCTATTGCAAAAATAGAACATTTATTCTATAATGCGGATATGGATAAGCGACTCACCCTCCTCTCCTCCCAAATGACCTTCGAAGCAGATGGATTACCCGCGACGCGCGTGACCGAATCTTGCTCCCGCGTGAAAAACGTAGATATTATCCCCGCCATTCTGCCGCATGGTGGCAAAACACGTTTGCTGAAAACCTTGCTTTCTTCCGCCTGTGAACGGGATTGCTACTACTGTCCCTTCCGCTCAGGACGTGATTTTCGGCGCGCCACTTTTGCTCCCGAAGAATTTGCGCGCCTTTTCATGCAACTCCACAAAGCGGATTTAGTAGACGGTCTCTTTATTAGCTCCGCGCTAGCAGGTGGCGGAATTCGCACACAAGAAAAACTGCTTGATACCGCCGAAATTTTGCGCGGCAAAATGGGCTTTCGCGGCTATATGCACCTAAAAATTATGCCCGGTGCAGAGCGTGGACAAGTCTTACGCGCCATGCAATTGGCTGACCGCGTTTCTGTCAATTTAGAAGCACCGAATAAGGCACGTTTGGCGAAATTGGCTCCTCGGAAGCGTTTCTGGGAAGAATTACTGCAACCCTTGCGCTGGGTAGAAGAAATTCGCAGAGAGAAAGCTCCTCAGCAGGCATTTAAGGGGAAATGGGCATCATCCACCACCCAATTTGTGGCGGGTGGCGCAGATGAGAGCGATTTAGAACTTCTCAGCACCACGGCGCGTGGTTATAAAGATTTGGGCTTAGCAAGAACTTATTTCATGGCGTTCAATCCTGTGCCAGATACGCCGATGGAAAACAAGCCCCCCACTTCGGCTTTGCGAGAATTACGCTTATATCAGGCATCCTTCCTTTTAAGAGACTATGGTTTCGACTTGGAAGAACTTCCTTTTTCTGCGGACGAAAATCTCCCCCTCCCCACTGACCCGAAGGAGGCATGGGCGGAGATTCATTTGAAGCACACCCCTATCGAGATAAATAATGCTTCACCGCGGGAGTTGCTCCGTGTGCCAGGAATTGGGCCTAAATTGGCGCAGAAAATCCTGCGAGCGCGGCGTATACGAAAATTACAAAATTTATCTCAATTGAAGAAGTTGGGAGTTGCATCCATGCGCGCCGCACCTTTCATCTTATTAGGCGGGAAAAGAGCAACGCAACAGGCAAGGTTGTTTTAGGAGCAATTTTTTATGAGAGTTAAGAATTAGGAATTGAGAATTATTGCAACTTTCCCCAACTCCCCTGCCACGGTCTCCCCATGCGATGTTTGTCTGATATTTTGATTTTCTGCAATTTCATGGCAACCTGCATCGCGACTTGCGTGACAGTTGCCCAGTCGTCATTTAATACAGCTTTCCGCATTTCTTCTGCGTATTTTTTTGCCCAACGCCATTCCATCCTAAATTTATCGGCTTTGACCCAGTAATTTCTTTTTTCCCAAGCGGCTACAGAAGGTTCAATGGTCTCGGCAACCGCATCGAGCGCGAGGGAAATGAAGGCTGCTAGATCACGCGCTTCGGAATCCACAGCTTTTTTCTTTGCCATCTCGCGCACAGCTAACGCGATAGCGCGCGTCATCCGCGTTCGTTCTTTCCCTGCGCTGTTGGGATTGATAACTCTGCTCATTTTTTATAGACCTCAGTATTAGATTCGAGACTTTGGATTTCAGCAAGCTTTATGGCTGAAGTTTAAAGTCTCTTTCAAAACCGTCAAATTATAACGCGAAAAAATAATTCACCATTCTTCATTTTGCCTTCAAATTTTATTTGACGCTCTTCCCCCTTGCGCTTATAATCTCTCCGCAATTTGGGGACGTGGCGGAATTGGCAGACGCGCATGGCTTAGGACCATGTGCCTCACGGCGTGCGGGTTCAAGTCCCGCCGTCCCCACTGCTCCCAAACCTGACAGGCTTGCCCCATTCGGGGTGCTTTATGAAAAACCTGTCAGGTTTCTGGTAGAAAAAAGATATGAGTCTCAACTACGGTAAAAAAAGGAAATTATCTTGAAAATTGAAACAACTCCCCGTGAAGACCATCAAGTCGCCATGACGGTTGAACTTGAAGAAGAACAATTAGAACGTGCAAAGAAACGCTCAGCACGTCAACTTGCGAAACGCGGCAAAATTGCTGGCTTCCGCCCTGGGAAAGCCCCTTATGATGTTATTCGCCGCCAATTTGGTGATGAAGCCATCCTCGAAGGTGCGATAGATATTCTCTTAGATGATATCTATCCTAAAGCATTGGACGAGGCGAAGTTAAAACCTTCCGGTTCAGGTGCATTGGAAAACGTGGAAATGGAACCGCCGACTTTCACCTTTGTTGTGCCGCTAAAACCCGAAGTGGATTTGGGCGATTATCGTGAAATCCGCATGGCGTATAAATACAAGAAACCGGGTGATGCCGAGATCGATGCCAAACTCGAAGAACTCCAGAAAATGTACGCGACGACCGCCGAAGTGAAGCGTCCCGTTGAAGAAGGCGATTTCATCAAAGCCGACATCGTGGGCAAAAAAGTCGGCGTCGAAGGCGATGATGCGATTGTCTACGAAGAGACCAATCATCCCATTTTCATCACAGCTGAAAAACGCGAGGCAGAAGAACCTTTTGTCGGTTTCGCCAAAAAGCTGATCGGGATGAGCGCGGGCGAAACAAAAACGACCTCGAAGAAATTCTCGAAGAAACACGAAGACGAGAATCTGCGTGAAGCAACCGTTAAATATAAGGTTACGATCAATACCGTTTTCGGGACAGAATTCCCCGAATTGGACGACGAGTTTGCTCAAAAACTTTCCGGCGGGACAATGGCAGAGTTGCGCGAAACAATCACAAAAGACCTCGAAGCAGAAAGCCTCACCGAGTATGATGATGAATACTTCACTGCCCTAATTGACAAAATCAAAGAAAGCGCAACCATCAAATACCCTCCCCAAGTTTTGAATCACGAAATCGAAGCGGTTATAGAAGAGCTTGAGCAGCGTATTAAGCAGCAAGGGATGGAGTTTGAAGCCTATCTCAAGATGCAAGAATCCACCTTAGAAGAATTTACCGAAAAAGAAGCGCGCCCCGTTGCCATAAAACGCTTGGAACGCGGTCTCATCTTCGATGAACTGGCTCGCCTAGAAAATATCGAGATTCAAGAAGGTGATTTAGAATCCGAATTCAACCAAACCTTAATGGGTTTAGCTTCTCAAGGCTATGATCTCAATAATATAAAAGGGGGGAAGCGCGCTCAAACACAGATCGCGAATAATATCGCTCAACAATCAGCTACGCAATTGATTACTCGCCTCACCCTTGAGCGGATAAAAGATATTGCCACAGGTGATTTTGCCAAAGCAGAGAAAGCTGCCGCCGAGAAAGCAGAAAAAGAAGCCACAGGAACGGAAGCGAAGTCAGCTGAAGAAGAGAAAGAAATTGAAGTTGCCGATGCCCCCGAAGAAGAAGTAGCAACCGAGAAAACAGAAGAAAACACAGCAGAATCTGACGAGTAAATTTTATTGATTTGAATGCGGGGCGCGCCGAGCTTTGGGCGCGTCCCGTTTTTTTTAATTAGATTTTTTAAGTCTATCGGAACAAAGGAGAAATAATGTTCTCAAATATCCCCCAATCAGTCGTGCCGATGGTCGTTGAGACCAGTGGACGCGGCGAACGTGCTTATGATATTTATTCTTTGCTTCTTAAAGAGAGAATTATCTTTTTAGGCACGCAAATTAACGACCAAGTTGCAAATACGATTATTGCGCAACTGCTATATCTCAGCAATCAAGACCCCGAAAAAGAAATCCAGATGTATATCAACTCACCCGGCGGCGTGATTTATGCCGGTTTGGCGATTTACGACACGATGCAGATGATTCCGAACCCAATCAGCACTTTGGCGGTCGGCGTGACAGCGTCTTTTGGCACGGTTCTGCTGACAGCTGGCTCAAAAGGTCGGCGTTACGCGTTGCCGAACGCCACTATCCACATGCACCAACCTTTGGGCGGCGCACAAGGTCAGGCGACCGATATCGTCATCCAAGCCGAAGAAATTATGCGCTTAAAATCCACTCTATTGGAGATTATGGCAAAACATACCGGCAAGAAGATTGAAGATGTAGAGGAAGATACCGACCGTGACTATTATATGAACGCCCAACAAGCCGCAGAATACGGTTTGGTTGACCAAGTGCTTGAAGCACCGGAGAAGGAATAAGAAACGGATATCCGAAGTTTTTGAAACTTTGGATGTCTTCATAAAATTATGATACATTTTTCAACATTTTCAATTGCCGCCTGTGACCTCGAAGCAAAAACTTGGGGCGTGGCGGTTGCATCCAAATTCCCCGCAGTTGGGGCGGCTGTCCCTTGGGTTAAAGCAGAAATCGGCGCGGTAGCCACCCAATCTTATGTAAACACCTCTTATGGTCCCAACGGATTAGAGATGATGGCGAAGGGCGCGTCCGCAGAAGAAACGCTAGAGAAACTGCTCGCAGGCGATGAGGAACGAGCGATTCGTCAAGTGGGATTGGTAGATGCTCAGGGAAATGCGGTCACCTTTACGGGAGAAAAATGTCATAACTGGGCAGGCGGATTAACCGGTAAAGGCTACGCAATTCAGGGAAATATCCTGACGGGCGCGAACGTCATCCAAAAAATGGAAGAGGCGTTCCTGAATTCGGCTGGCGAATTGCCCGCTCGGCTGTATGCCGCGCTCTATGCCGGTGACCGCGCGGGAGGCGACAAACGTGGACGACAAGCCGCGGCGATTTACGTTGCCAAGCCAAAGGGCGGATATGGCGGCTTTCTCGACCGCTGGATCGATTACCGCGTAGACGACCATCTCGACCCCGTGCCGCGACTTGGCGAACTGCTCGAATTGCACGAGTTGTATATGGGCAAATCCCCCGAAAACGAGCGCGTGAAATTGCAAGGCGATATTCTCAAAGATATACAAAAAATCATGGCAAATTTGGGCTATTATCAACCCAATATTGACGGGATTTATAACGATATAGCCGCAGAATCGTTGAATTCTTTTTTGGGGAACGAGAATTTTGAAAATCGCTTCCACGCCAAAGAGGGAAGTTTAGACCAGCCCGTGCTGGATTATTTATTGAAGAAATTCAAAAAATGAAATTCGTAGGGGCGAGTCTGCCCGCCTTCGGGGGTGCTACGCGAAGACCCGCCCTTACTTTTATAAAATCATGAAAATACCTCCAAATATCAAAGCCCTCATTCTCGATATGGATGGCGTTCTCTGGCGTGGCAACAAGCCGATTGGCGATTTGCCCGCCATTTTTGATTCCATCAAAGCTCGCGGATTAAAGGTAATCCTCGCAACGAATAACTCAACTAAAATCCCCGAAGCACATCTCGTCAAATTAGCGGGATTTGGCGTAAAGCTCGACCTCTCGCAAGTGACCACCTCCTCGATGGCAGCCGCAGCTTTGTTGAAAGAGAAATTCCCGCAAGGGGGCGAACTCTATGTAGTCGGGATGGAGGGTGTTTTTCACGCGGTTGGGGCGGCAGGCTTTCGCGTTTTCCATGATGATGCCCTTCCCGAAAAGCCAGTCGCCGTTTTAGCGGGGATGGATTGGGCAATGGATTATCAGAAAATCGCGAATGCTTCTATTCTCATCCAAAAAGGTGCGCCTTTTTATGCCACAAATCCCGATAAAACCTTCCCCACGCCCGAAGGATTAATGCCCGGCGCAGGAACTTTGCTCGCGGCTATAGAAACGGCTTCGGGTGTTGCGCCAATTATGGCAGGCAAACCGGAACCTTTCCTCTTTCAACTCGCCATGCAACGGATGGGCGTTTCAGCCGAAGAGACTCTCGTAGTCGGCGATCGCTTGGAAACCGACATTCTCGGCGGTCAAAACGCGGGGTGCAAGACCGCGCTGGTTTTGAGTGGCGTTACAACAAAAGAGCGCGGCGAAGCGTGGATGCCGAAGGTGGATATTATTGTTGATCGTCTAGATAGTCTTTTCGTCTAATTGGTCAGCAGGGAGCAAGGTATAATCGGGGAAATTTGAATAGCAGACACTTGGTTTTTTCTCCTTTGAAATGAGGACTTTTCCGGGAAAGAGCTAAAATTGAAAAAATGGTTTGCTTTCAAAAGAAAAACCGAGTGTCGTGACTATAATCTGGGGTTCGTTGATGAAAAAGAAAAAACTTTCGCTAGTCGTAGCCTTTATTCTTCTTTGGCTCATTGTTATTTTGATAAGTTGGTTTGCTATCCCTGCATGGCATGATGTGGCGGGCGGATTTTGGCAATTAACTGCCAAAGCCTCTGTAGGCTATATTGCTTTTGTGGGTGCGGGCATAGAAATTGCCGATAAATTGGGCTGGTTGAAGAAAGAGGGCAGTGTAAAAGAAGAGGCAAAAAACCATGCCGAATCACAGGGAGAAAGCTCACAGGCGGTAGCAGGTGAAAATTCACGCGCTATCCAAGTGGATGGGCAAGCTAAATACTTTGAGCATGTAGAAAAGTATGTCGAAGCCTCCCCTCCCCCTCCATCCGCAAAGCCTTTTATCCCTGCCGCACATAGCTCTGTTTATATCCATCGCGGAAAAATTGAAGAGGATGTGCGGAATGCGCTGCGCGTGAATGGCGTTGCGGCGATTGTAGGCGTTCACGCGCCGGGCGGATTGGGTAAAACGGAGTTAGCAATTCGTGCCGCGAGAGATTTACAAAAAGAAAAAGACTTGGATGAAGTCATTTGGGTGGATATGGGCGAAAGTAGCCCCGATGAAGTGCTGGCGAGAATGCTTCTAAATTGCGGGGTCGCTGCTGAACCGACAGACAGTTATGAGATGAAACGAGACCGGATTAAAGGCGCATTGCAAAGCAAGCATTGGCTGATTGTTTTAGACGATGTGCGTAAAGTGAACGCCCCCTATTTGGCGGATTTTTTACCGCCTTCGCCGCCTTGCGCGGCATTGGTGACCAGCCGTTTGAATTCTTTTTCGGCGATTGCCGCCAAAAAGACTTTTGCACTGAATAAGATGAGCGAAGAAGAAGCTGAAAAACTTTTAGGAGAGCATTTATCGCTTGAATTGCTTGAAGCTGAACGTGAGCATGTTGATGCTTTACTAGAACGATGTCAATATAACCCTTTAGCTTTAGAAATTAGTGCAAGACGGATTGCAGGCTTGGCTGATTTTAGTAACCCTGTTAAGAAATTTTTGAAGAAAATTGAGAAAAGCCTGAGTGAGCTACGCGTGGCAGATGAGGCAAATTTAAATCTTTTTGCCGTTTTTGATGCCAGTTATCGCGAGTTAGATGCAGATGACCAAGCCAGATTTGCCGCTTTGGCGGCTTTTCACCCCAGCGGATTTTCACCGGAAGCAACAGCTTTTCTTTGGAATTTAGATTCTACAGAGGCTGCACGGGTTTTAGCCCGCCTTTTGCGTCTTTCTCTTTT
>JAOZOM010000309.1 GCA_029933275.1 Anaerolineales bacterium
GCTGACTTCGAATCAGTTGGTTGGGCGTTCGAGTCGCCCCGGGTGCATATATAGATGACGTTTTTTGACCTTGTCCTCCTCTATACGGGGGGCAAAAAGGTTTATCTCTACTTTTTAATTATTTTTGTTGCAATCAGCGATTTTTTGAAATAGGCATTAGCCTCTATTGAAAATGACTATTTCTGATAGAGGCTAATGAAAGAAAATAAAATAATTATTCGTTCCATTGCTACGCTTGAAGAAATTAATCAGGTGCCGCAGGTAGAGAGTGCAATTTGGGGGAAAGGTCTTAGCTCTGCCATCCCTACACATCTTTTAATTGCCATCGCAAAAAATGACGGTTTGCTTTTAGGCGCGTATATTGACAGAAAATTAATCGGATTTATGCTGGGATGGCTGGGAACAACTGACTCTGATAACCCTCAAGAGGCATCTCAGCATCTCAAACTGGTTTCTCACATGAACGGCGTTTTGCCCGAATACCGGGATCAGCGAATCGGACTCCGCCTTAAGCTGGCGCAACGTGAGTGGGCATTAGCGCGGAAATTAGCTTTGGTGACTTGGACCTTCGACCCCTTAGAAAGCCGAAATGCGCGTTTAAATATACAGCGATTAGGCGCAACCTGCCAAACCTACCTGCGAGATGTATATGGAGAATTAGCAGACGGGCTGAATAGTGGCATCGCGACAGATCGTTTCCGAGTCGATTGGTATATTAATGGCAAGCATGTTCGGGACAAGCTCGTCTCGAAGACTAAAGCTAGCACCTTAGCCGATTTAAACGCGCAGTTGCTCAATTCGGCTATCCTGCATCCAGACAGACATCCACATCCAGCGGAGCGAATAGAAAAACCCGCCAAGAAGCAGATTTTGGTAGAAATCCCCGCAAATATACAAGTGATTCGACAGGATGATTTAGCCTTGGGCATTGCTTGGCGAGAACATACTCGTGGTATTTTTGAATCCCTTTTTGCGGAAGGGTATAAAGTGACTGATTTTATTTATGAGCAAGATTCTTCCTTCGCTCGTAGTTTCTACTTGCTTGAAAATCGAGGTATATCTGATGAAAATTAGCAAAATCACGCTCCACCATCTTTCGATGCCTTTGGTGCATCCTTTTGAGACCAGTTTTGGCGTAGAAACTCACCGAGACTGTATTCTGGTTGAGGCTCATGCAGAGGGGATGATTGGTTGGGGAGAATGTGCCGCGATGTCTCGTCCGGGCTATTCTTATGAGACAACTGGTACAGCTTGGCATATTATGAAGGATTTTCTCGTGCCGAATTCTCTCGGGCATGAGTGGCAGGGAATAAACGATTTTATGGAGGCAACCCGTTGGGTGCGCGGTCATGCGATGGCGAAAGCGGCTCTTCAAGGAGCAGCGTGGGATCTTTTGGCGCAGAGCGAGGGAATTAGTTTAGGAAAAAAACTAGCCGAATCTTATCCCGCTGGTTCAAAAGCGCGCGTAAATGTGGGTGTTAGCATCGGCGTTCAACTCACAATAGACGATTTGCTAAAACGGATTCAGCTCTTTTTGGATAAAGGATATGCTCGAATTAAGCTCAAAATCAAACCCGGTCGTGACTTGGAGACACTTCAAGCGGCACGCGAGGCTTTTCCGACTATCCCGTTAATGTTGGATGCAAATTCAGCCTATACGCTGGCAGATGCGCCCCTTTTTCAGAAAATAGATAAGTTGAATTTATTAATGATTGAGCAGCCGTTGGCATATGATGATATTTTTGAGCATAGCAAGCTCCAAGCTCAACTTAAAACGCCAATCTGTTTGGATGAGAGCATCCATACCCCCGCACAAGCGGAATGGGCTTTAGAAATTGACGCGGGCAGAATTATCAATATCAAACCCGGGCGCGTCGGTGGACTCTGGGAAGGTCGTCAAATTCACGATCTTTGTCAGAAGAGAAATTTTCCCGTCTGGTGTGGCGGGATGCTAGAAACAGGCGTGGGGCGCGCCGCTAATTTGGCGATGGCGAGCCTCCCGAATTTCACTTTGCCTTCTGATATTTCTGCAACAGAAAGATATTGGGCAGAGGATATTATTGAGGAGACGTTTGTTCTCAATAAAGAAGACAGCACGATTACTGTCCCCAATAAGCCCGGCATAGGCGTAACTGTAAATTTAGCGCGTGTTGAGAAATATCAGATCAAGACGGAAAGTTTTGGGCTGTAACTTTGGGGTATTTTTTTGGAAAATTG
>JAOZOM010000310.1 GCA_029933275.1 Anaerolineales bacterium
GAATGTGGCGTGCTAAAGCAAAAATATAGCCAATCGTCAATTCTGCAACAGCATCGGTGGATGCGGTTGGGGTATTGAGGACTTGAACACCCTTTGAGCGAGCATATTCTACATCTATATTATCCAACCCGACCCCGCCGCGTACGATGGCTTTGAGATTGGTGGCAACGTCAATCAAAGGCTCGCGAACTTTGGTGCGACTGCGAACAACCATTGCATCAAATTCCGGGAGCATTTCCATCAATTCTTCGGGGGTCACATCGGGCTTATCTACAACTTCAATCCCGGCAGCAGAGATTGTGTCGAGTGCGTCTTGTGCGGTTGCATCACAAATTAGTACTTTCATTTTATTCACCTTTTTTCCACCACAGAGAGCACAGAGTTCACGGAGAAAATCTTTTTTCTCTTTTTTCTTAAAAAACTCTGTGTTCTTCGTGTTCTCTGTGGTGATATGTTTTTAGAGACCTAAAATATCTTCAATCTGATCCGTCAGCCATTTCAAATCTTCAAGCTGAATATCGCCCATGTGGGCAATGCGGAAGGCTTTTTCTTTGAGGACACCGTATCCGTTTGAAATCATCGCGCCGCGTTTTGCGAGTTCTTTGTTCAAGTCGGCGACATTGATTCCGCGCGTGTTGCGGATATTGGTCACTGTCGGGGAGAGATATTTCTCATCGGCAGCGTAAAGTTCAAAATACTCGCGTGCCCAATCTTGGATATATTTCGCCATTTCGGCATGACGAGCGAAACGATTCTCAACACCTTCTTCGAGAATACGATCCATTTGAACGTTCAATGCGTTGACCAAGCTAACAGCAGGCGTTGCGGGAGTCTGGCTTTTGACCGCTTTACCCTCAAGAGCGACAAAGTCGAAGTAGTAGCCTTTATTTTCAGTCGTTTCAGAGCGTTTATAGGCGGCATCGCTGACGGTGACCACACAAAGTCCCGGGGGAAGGGCAAAGGCTTTTTGCGTACCGGCGAGAACAACATCCAAGCCCCAATCATCTACGCGAATCTCTGCACCGGACATGATGCTGACTGCATCCACAAGGACGAGAACGTCAGGATATTTCTCTTTAACGAGAGCCGCAATCTCTTTAATAGGATTGACAACACCAGTCGAAGTTTCATTCATGGTGATGCAAACAGAGTCGAATCCGCCGTGGGCGAGATATTCATCCACCATTTCAGGGGTAATAGCTTCGCCCATTTCGACTTTGATGACTTCGGTTTCTTTCCCGTTAGCGGTCGCTATTTGCGCCCAACGTTTGGAAAATGCACCACAATCGGTCATTAGTGCTTTGGTCTGGACACAGTTGCGGAGTGCGCCTTCCATCATCCCCGTAGAGGAGGAGGTGGAGAGATAAATGCGGTTATCGGTGTAAAGCATCTTCTTGAGCTTCTCCACCGCTGCGCCGTGAATATCTGAATATAAAGAATCGCGATGCCCAATCATAGGAACTGCCATCGCTTCGAGGATTTCGTCCACTACGTGAGTAGGACCAGGAATAAAGAGTTTTTTGTACATGGAAACGCCTCCAAATAAGGTTGATATTGTTTAGAAGAAGTTGTCTGACAACTTCACGAACATTATACCTTAATTCACAAAAAAGCCCCTTCAGAAAGTCACTTTCTGAAGGGGTTTTTAATCCATAAATCATCTTTTTAAAGAGAGGATAACGCACTCTTCATATCTATTTCACACGCACAAATTTCCTCTTCCCCACCTGCAAAACGCCGGGATGCGGAAAAGCAACGCGTACATCGTGTAATTTTTCGCCATCTAAGCGGATTGCGTTTTGCTTCGCCATCCGGTAGGCATCCGATTTGCTGCTGACCAATTTGGTAGCAACGAGAACATCCAAAAGCGTCTGCCCTGTTTTTAAGGTGTATTCAGGCATATCGTCTGGGATAGCTTTTTTCTGAAAGAGAGCAACAAACGCGTCTTCAGCGGGTTGAGCGGCATCTTCTCCGTAGAAAATGCTGACGATTTCGCGGGCGAGGGTCATCTTCACGTCGCGGGGATGTTTACTGCCCTCAGCAAGCCCACTTAAGAGCGAATCGATTTCCTTCGGAGAGAATCGGGTGACAAGGCGGAAGTATTTTCCCATCGCCGAATCGGGGATAGACATCAACTTCCCGTACATATCTTCTGCACCCGTGTTGATGGGAACGATATTGCCTGTCGATTTCGACATCCGCTGAACGCCATCCGT
>JAOZOM010000311.1 GCA_029933275.1 Anaerolineales bacterium
TACGAAAATTCAACGAGACCGTTGTTCTCGGCACTTATCCGCGCGGCAGTTATTTGGTGTGGGTCAATGGCGGTGTGGTGGGGTATTTTGATTTTTGATATAGCAGCTGATATTACGGCTATCCTAACCTACATAAGTTTAAATAAAAAAAGCCACCTTGCGGTGGCTTTTCGTTTTTAGTGCTGCAAAATCTGCGAGAGGAAGAGTTTAGTGCGATCCTCTTGCGGATTATTATAAATCTCTTCCGGCGAGCCGGTTTCTACAATTTGCCCTTCATCGAAGAAGTAGAGCGTATCTGCCACCGAGCGAGCAAAGCCCATTTCGTGGGTAACCACGATCATGGTCATTCCGCTCTTCGCCAATCCGATCATTACATCGAGCACTTCTTTGATCATTTCAGGGTCAAGCGCCGAGGTCGGCTCGTCAAAGAGCATGATCTTCGGCTTCATTGCCAACGCGCGCGCAATTGCTACACGCTGTTGTTGCCCGCCCGAAAGTTGTCCGGGGAATTTATCCGCCTGCTCGGGGATACCAACGCGCTCAAGCAATTCCATCGCCGTTTTTTCGGCTTCAACCTTGTTTACCTTTTTAACTTGCAGCGGCGCCAGCGTAATATTCTGCATCACCGTCAGGTGCGGAAAAAGGTTGAATTGCTGGAAGACCATCCCTGTCTCTTTGCGGATCGCCTCGATATTTTTAATATCATGCGTTAATTCAACGCCATCAACGATAATCTGCCCGCGCTGATGTTCTTCAAGACGATTGAGCGTGCGAATAAAGGTTGATTTTCCTGAACCTGATGGTCCAAAAATCACCACCACTTCACCCTTCCGAACATTCATATCGATTCCACGCAAAACATGAAAATCGCCATACCACTTATGAACATCGTGACATTTAATAATCGGTTCTTGTTCTTCATAAATTGGTTTATTAGTCATAATTATCTCCTTTTAGCGTTCACCAACGCCCAAAGATGTTTCTAGTCGCTGACTAGCGTAAGATAAACTATAGCTCAACACCCAGAAGAGTGCAGCGACAAAAACATATACTTCCTTTGATGTTCCTATATAGTCAGGATTTCCTAAAATCGATTTACCAATTCCTAAGACATCAAAGAGACTCAAAATCATCACGAGGGTCGTGTCCTTCAAAAGTCCAATAAACTGGCTCACAAGAATGGGAATAACCGCCCTCAAAGCCTGAGGCAAAATGATGAAAGCCATCGTTGCAAATCCGCTTAATCCTAACACATGAGCAGCTTCATACTGTCCCTTCGGGATAGATTGCAAACCGCCACGCACATTCTCAGCCATATAGGCGGCACTAAAAAGCGTGATGGCTACGAAGGCACGAATAACACCCTCAACTCGAATCTGTGCTGGGAGAAAAAGAGGTAACATCAAATCCATCATAAAAAGAATGGTAATCAGCGGGACACCACGCACCAATTCAATAAAGCCGACGCTAATCCAACGAATAATCGGCAATTCTGATTGGCGACCAAGCGCAAGCGAAACACCAATCGGGAAAGAGAAGATGATGCCAATCACTGCAAGGAGGACAGTCAACATCAATCCGCCCCATAAATCGGGTTTTACGGTTGGAAGAATGCCAGCCTCGCCTGTCACACCGCCGATAAAGAAAATTGCAACAGGGAAATAAAGCAATAACGAGATAATCGACCAGCGTTTTCTCGAAACACTTTCTCCCTTTCCTAGCAATACACCAAGATATCCAACAACATCAAATGCAAGAATCATCATGCGGATTGTCGTGCTGAAGGGAATTAACGCAAGGAGAATTGGAATTCCAATTAGAACATATCCAGCCTTTTCTTTACCCTTTACCCAAGCTCCCCAGGTAAATCCAATAACCATTGCAAGTAAGTAAAGAACTACCCAAACGCGCCAAAGTTGCCCTGGGGGATAACGCCCAACCATGAAAAGCTTTAAGTTATCAGCAATAACTTGCCATTTTGCCTCACCAAATCCCCATGCAAGAGTAGGTTTTAACATTGCATAAGTTAGCCAAATAGCTAAAATCGTGAGGACAGAATCTCCAAATGAACCAAAAAGATTGCGTTTTAACCACCCCAAAAAGGTATATCGTTCGGTGGGGGGCGCAAGGACTTCAGATGTATGAATTGTCATGATTATCGCTCCACCAATTTAATTTTCTTGTTATACCAATTCATAAAA
>JAOZOM010000312.1 GCA_029933275.1 Anaerolineales bacterium
GGTTGCCAAACGAGAAGCAGAAGCGCGTTTTGCCAAGGCTTTTTGTAGGCGTTCCGAAAAAACGGATTCATCGGTATACGGATAGGGCCAGATATATCCCTCGGAGAAAATCCCCAGATGGTCGCCATCGTGCAATATATCTTCTAATGCCACACCCAAACCAAGCGCATCGGTCAGAGTCGCATTGACGAAGAGATAGGAGACATCTTTTAACGAAAAACCCAATTTGGCGTATAAATCTTTGACTTTTGCGCCATCTGGCAAAGAGATATTTTCTGTTGCCAAAAGTTTTCCGCCCAAATAGCGAGCCGTTTTTCCATAGATGGTTATATTAATAATCATGCGTTTCTCCAAAATTTTGAGTTACGTTAATATTCGTTGCAAGGTCATAAAGAGCAGATGGAAATTCTTTGGGTCTACAAAGAAAAAACTTTGCAACGCGCTTTTCAAAGTGTAGCTCTTAGCTATTTTCTCATACTTTTTGCTCAACCTGCGAATCAACGGGTAAAAGTTTTCGAATGACCTCAACGAAGTGATTCGGAGACACGGTTTTGGATAAAAAGTCGTTTGCGCCTTCAGCGAGGGTTCTCTCTTTGTAAGTTGCTTCGTCTTTGGCGGAAAAAATGATGACGGGGATTGCGCTGAATTGCCGGAGCCTGTGCAGAGTCTCAAATCCGTCCATCTCCGGCATGGCGAGGTCTAATAATACCAAATTGGGGCGTTCTTCGGTGATTTTTGTCAGAGCAGTAGCGCCATCGTACGCTTCGATGACATCCCATGTAGGCTGAAAAATGGAAAGCGTTAGACGCACAGCGTGCGTGATGTCGGGTTCGTCATCAACGATGAGAATTTTTGGGTTCATAAGAGAAAGCTTCTTTGCTACCGTCCACGAATGTTGCGTATTCTTCGATGCGAAGAAGGGTGCAGTCGCTAGAGAATCCAGTCGGGGGGATGCCCAGCGATTGGATAAGGCGCGCCCAGTAGTTAACTTGCGCGGTCGTGGATGCTAAGATGACGATTTCTCGCTCGCTAAAGTGCTTTTTCAATGCGAGGATAAGTTCCGCCGAAAAGGCAAGCGGCGTTGCCGTACCGCTACGAGCATAGGCGATGGCTAAACGCTCGCGTTCGGAAAAGCTGGTAACATCCGCGAGTTCGCGTTTGCCTTGTAGGGCTTCGATTTCCTCTTCAGTGATATGAAATTCGTCAAATTTGAAGGAATTCATGTCGATACAAAAAGGACAAGATGCGCTGAAGGAAGTCTGCATTCGCACGAGTTTCAGGATGCGGCGGTCAAGATTTCCGTCACGGTGGGCGACAAGCGATTCCAGAATTGCGGAGCTGATCGCGGTTTTTGGATACCACGCCAAGAGGCGCGCCGGAAGCATGGTCTCGCCGGTGATTCGTTCGGAAATCCAGATGCCGAAGCGCATCAGCAAGGGGATACGCTTCGGAGGGTCAATATAAGCCATTTTTGTCCTCTTTAGGGTGCGTAAATCAAATCGTCAATAGCGTGTGTTTGCATTTCTCTCAGGAGCGGACAACTTTCGCCGTTTAAACTGCATGTAGAGCAACTCAAGTCGTCATCGGTCAGGTAAATCGCTCCTTCAACGGAAACAAGTTCCGGGTCAGGTTCGAAGGCGGCGAGAATATCCACATCAGGCTCCTGGTTTTTAGCGTGGCTGGTGAAGAAGTGCAGACGGTTGACGAAATTCACCTCGCTAACGCCCGCGTCCACATCTAAAAAGAGTAGATTCAAATCGGGATGCTCTTCTTTCATCCGTTTTTCAATGCCTTTGGCAACTACATGATTGGCGATACTGCCAAAAGGTTGTAGGCAAAGAATGTTCGGGATGTCGTCATCCAGCATACTGCCGATTTCGCCCGGTATGAGCCAGCCTTCGCCGTATTGGTGAGTGAGATGGACAATTTTGTTGGCTTTATCGGCGATATGTTGCATGGTGTGCATCGGGCGATGGAAGGGGAACGCCTGCATGAGGGTGTCAATTTCGTCTTGGGTGGATTGGATGACGCGCTGAGCGTATTTCGATAAAAACCACATCATATCCGGTCTTTTGAGATGAAGCGAAACGCTCGCTTCGGCATTGATGGGCCAAGCGGCGAAGAACTCGGTCAGCGAAGGCGAAACGACTTCCAATCCCTGCTCCATGAGCCATTCGGCGACATGATTATTGGAAAA
>JAOZOM010000072.1:0-5655 GCA_029933275.1 Anaerolineales bacterium
TCTTCGCGGTGAAAATAGGTCGTTTTTCACATTTTAAGACTTTTACAGAGTTTTCAGAGTAAGTATTAGCTCAGATTTCTTTTCTTTTTTCGTGTAACTTCGTGCGACTTCGTGGTTTTTTTTAAGGCTACCGCGAAATTCTAAAGAGCTAAATTCAAAATACTCTGCATCTACATTTAAGGAAAAAAACTTGAACTATACCCTCCTCAACACCCTCGAAGATTTCAAAAAGCTCGCCCCCGCGTGGAATAAGCTCCTCGCCGAGAGCGTTTCAAATTTCCCCTTTTTGCGCCACGAATACCTGCTCGCATGGTGGGATTCGCTCGGCGGTGGCGAATGGGATACGGGCGAACTCGCCATAGTCATCGCGCGGCGAGACAATCAATTAGTCGGTATCGCGCCATTATTCTCAAATGGCTCTAATTTACTCTTTTTGGGGAGCATCGAAATTTCTGATTTTCTCGATTTTATTGTTCGAGCAGAAGATTTAGAAGAATTTATTCACGGCTTATTCGATTTTCTCGCCTCAGAAAAAAACTGGGGTTCACTTGATTTGCAAAACCTAATTGAAGATTCTCCTTCACTGCCTATTCTTGCCGAAGAAGCAAAATTACGCAATTGGGAATTTGCTCAAGAAAGGCTCCAACCCGCGCCCTACCTCCAACTCAACGGCGATTTTGATGCCTATCTGGCGAGCATTAAAAAGAAACAACGTCATGAAATTCGCCGAAAAATGCGCCGTGCTGCCACAGATGAACGCAAAGTAAGTTGGTATATCGTAGATGATCCTGAAAAACTCGATAAAAATATCGAAGCCTGTTGTCAACTCATGGCACAAGACCCAGCGAAACAAACTTTTCTAACTGGATTGATGAAATCGCAGATGAAAGCCGCCATCCGCGCAGCTTTTGATGCGGGCTGGCTCCAACTTGCCTTCCTCGAAGTGGATGGCGAAAAAGCCGCGGGCTACCTTAATTTTGATTACAACAACCGCATCTGGGTCTACAACTCCGGGTTGGATATGAGATTCCGCGATCTCTCCCCCGGCTGGGTTTTACTCGGTCATCTCCTCCAGTGGGCAAACGAAAATCACCGCACAGAATTTGACTTCATGCGCGGTGATGAACCTTATAAATATAAATTTGGGGGTGTAGATCGATTTGTGGTTAGAGCAAGGGTGGTACGCAGATAGAGATATTCACAGAATGCACGAGAAAAACTGCGTGCAGATATTCATCTCTACGCTCTTTCTACCACAACTTTTGTCTTATCCCGCAAACGATAATTGCCGTTTTTCGCTAAAACCTTCTCTACAAATTGCTCGGGGACATCCACAAAAGTTTGTTGATCCTGAATGCTGATTGCGCCGATTACTTTACCGGGGATATTGGCATGATACGCCAAAGTGCCAACCACCTCGCCCGGGCGGATTCCATCCGAGCGACCTTTGTCAAGACTCAGGCGCACCATACCGGCTTCGTGGGATTTTCGCGAGGCAAAATTAGCGCGATTTCGCTTTTTGCCGCGCCCTTTATCGCGGTTACCGCGTAGCGCACGTCCCCGATTTGAATCTCGGCGTGAACTCCACTCGCGAACTTCGCCGATATTTTCGATAGGGCGTTGTTTTTCGCTCTCGCGTACAATTCGCATTGCCGCGGCGGCGATTTCAAGCGGCTCGTGTCCGGCTTCGACCAATTCTTCAACCATCGTCAACTCATTTTTATAACGCCCACGATTTAGCCAAACTTCCATCCGCGTTACAAGTTGACCTTTACGTTTTTCTTGAATTTCGGCTTTGGTCGGCAATTCGGCTTTGGTCTGTTTTTGGCGGGTGTATCCTTCGATGCGGTGCAACATTCGCGACTCACGCGGGGTGAAGAGCGAGATGGCAATCCCCTCTTTTCCGGCGCGCCCAGTGCGTCCGATGCGGTGGACGAAAACTTCGGGATCATCGGGTAAATCATAGTTGAAGACGTGGGAAATATCATCGATATCGAGTCCGCGTGCAGCGACATCGGTAGCGACTAAGACTTGAATTCGATCATTTCTAAAACGGGACATGACGCGTTCGCGCGCATCCTGTGAGAGGTCTCCGTTTAACATTTCAGCGGAGAAGCCCCGCGACGCGAGTGCGTTAGAAAGTTCCCCCGTCCCGGCTCTGGTGCGGACAAAAACTAAAGCGCGGCTAATATCTTCGCTCTCGAAGAGACGCGTCAACGCGGCGAGTTTGTCACGTCCGTTGACAAGATAATAGCGTTGCTCAATCGCCGCGAGGGTGAGCTGTTTTTTCTTAATACTCACCGATTGCGGCTCATTCAGGTATTTCGATGCCAAATTGCGAATCGCTTTCGGCATCGTGGCAGAAAAAAGTGCCACTTGGCGTTGATTGGATGTCGCGTCAAGGAGGGTTTCGATATCTTCGATGAATCCCATGCTCAACATTTCATCTGCTTCATCCAAGACAAGAGTGCGGACTGCACTGAGATCGAGGGATTTCTTTTTTAAGAGATCGAGTAAACGCCCCGGAGTGCCAACGACCACGTCCACGCCACGTTTGAGCGCGCCGATCTGGCGTCCATAAGAAGAGCCGCCGTAGATGGAGAGAACGCGTACATCCGTATACGCGCCGTAGGCTTCCATCGCCTTAGCAACTTGCATTGCCAACTCACGCGTTGGAGAGAGAATCAGGGCTTGGGGTTTCCGTTGTCCCGGAATAAGATTTTGAAGAATGGGAAGGGCGAAGGCGGCGGTTTTCCCCGTGCCGGTTTGCGCCTGTCCGATTACATCCGCACCAGTCAGCATGATTGGAATCATTTGGGCTTGGATGGGGGTCGGCTCAGTGTAGCCGCGCTTTTCAAGAGCCTCCATCAACTCGGGATGAAGGTTTAAATCGGAAAATTGGATGGTCATTTTGACTCCTAGATTGGGTGAAGTTCACCACAAAGACACAAAGAAACACAAAGTTTTTTTGTGGTGAAATAGGGTCTTGATAGCATCCAGCTTTTCAGCCGATGCGCCTGTTCTTCAACAGTTGACCCGTCCCAATTTAAGAGCCATTCTGTTGCAAGAAAAACGCCCGATCTTGTCGGGCGTTACGTAGAACTACCAAAACGAGAATAAAAGCTCCTCGCGGAGCGGGCAGTAGTATAACATAGTTTTAAAATCCCAAGTTTTTGGTTTGGAGGTTTGGATGGGTGTATTTAAGCTAGTGCGTCTCTTCTTTTTGTGTTATAAATACATAACATTATGTTAGAAAAACATAACGCAAGGAGAAAATAATGAAACGCTATGCAAAATAGAATTAAAGAACTTCGGGCGAGAGATAATCTTACCCAAGCAAAATTGGCGCAATTGGTTGGCGTGCGAAGAGAAACCATCGTGTTTCTTGAAAAAGGAAAATACAACCCCTCGCTCGGCTTGGCTCATTCGATTGCTAAAATATTTAAGCTGGCAATCGAAGAAATTTTCATCTTTGAATAAGAAAAGGGCAGTTCTGAGAACCGCCTTTATTTTTTTGTTCAGGGTATAATCTCAATCACTTTATAAGATAAAAAAGGATTTCATCTCCATTTGGATACCCAAACACGCCTCCGTTTTTTAGCTTTATCTATCATCCTGACATTAACCGCCTGTGGCGCATCTCAAGACGCGCTCACCCCTACGCTTGCCTCCGCGACCCAAACACCTCCCCCACCCACCGCGACATCCGTCCCCGCCGCGGCAACTGTGAATGGCGAGGTCATCTCTCTCGAGGAGTTTAACGCCGAGTTGCTCCGCTTTCAGGATGCCGAATCTGCGCTAGGGAAGACAATCCCTGTCAAAGAAGCGGGAGAACGCGTCCTGAACGACCTGATTGATCAAGTCTTGCTCGCAGAAGGGGCGCGCGAAGCCGCGTATCTGCTCGAGGATGCGGAAGTGGAAGCTCGTTTCGACGCGTTGGCAGAAGAAGTTGGGGGCGAGGAGAATCTATCCACTTGGCTGGCAAGCCATCACTACACGCGCGATTCTTTCATCCAATCCTTAAGACGCGCCATCGAAGCCGCGTGGATGCGTGATAATATCCTTGCAAATCTCCCTAGTACCGCCGAAGAAGTACACGCCCAGCAGATTTTGCTCTATAATCGGGAGACGGCGGAAGATGTCCAATCTAAATTGGAAGCTGGCACTGATTTTGGCGATTTGGCTTCGGCATACGACCCGAAAACAAATGGCGAGCTGGGTTGGTTTCCGCGAGGCTATTTACTAGAACCAAGTATTGAAGAAGCTGCCTTTGCATTGGAAATTGGCGTGCCGAGTGAAATTATCGAAACAGAAGTTGGTTTTCATATTATTATGGTTTTAGGACGTGAGGCTGAACGCCCACTTTCGCCCGATGCTTTGCTCGCTTTGCAAGAAGAGGCTTTAGAAAATTGGCTGCAAAAAGCGCGTGAAACGAGTAAAATAGAGAGATAAAAGTTAAAATCCCTCGCAGGATGGAGAAATTCTTATGGAAGATTTTGATTACACCGATGATGCTTTTGTAGAGGAAGAAGTAGTAGAGAAAAAGAAACTTAGCATTGATATGCTGGATATTTTTGCTATCCTTCTTTTGATTGCAACAATTTGTTTAGGGTCTTATTTCTTGATGATTTTTTTCAATCCCTATACACCCTTAAATCCTCTGCGACCTAATACACCCGTTCCGCCAGTCATCGTTCCCACGGCAACCATCACCCCCTTGCAATTGCCAACCGAGTGGACAGCAACCCCCACCATCCAACCGACAATTACCGATACTCCCCGTCCAACCTTTACGTCAATCCCAACTGATACGCCGCTCGTTCTTTATACTGAAACCTTTACCCCGCTGCCGCCAACAGGCACCGCTACACCAGAACTCCCCTTTGAAGCAGATGTTCAATTGATCGATGCAACAATTATTCATCCCGAAACCAATTGCGATTGGCTTGGCATTGGAGGCACCGTAGAAGACATAAACCAAAGTCCGCTTTTGGGCGTGGTGGTACGCGTACAGGGAACATTGCTCGGCGAAACCATTGATTTGATGACTGTCAGTGGCGTGACCCAAGCCTACGGAAAATCGGGCTTTGAATTCATTTTAGGCAATCTCCCGATTGTCTCGGAAAATTCATTATATATTCGCCTCTTCGATACCGCCGGTTTACCCCTTTCTGATCAAATTTTCCTTAGTACCTCTGCCGAGTGTGATAAAAATTTAGTTCTCGTTCACTTTAGACAAGTGCGGTAGCCAAAAAGAATGTTAAAAAACGAAACGCCTCGCTTTGATTGAAACGAGGCGTTTTTTATACAACCTTTGGCAGCTTGTATTCAAAAGGAAGATTTTATAAAATAGGGTATGAAAAAATTAGCTGTCTCCCTCCTTCTTCTGGTATTTCTTATTTCAGCCTGTTCTGTGGATGTGGAACAGGAAACGCGCGTAACCGAACCTGCTCCCGTTGAAGAAATATCTCCAGCAACCCAATCCTCTCCCGTTACAGATGCCCCCGCCTTTGACAAATTCTCCTTGTGGACAAATGGCACGCAACTTCGCGGCGCAAATATCTATCAGCGGCGCGTATTTCCCGAACTAGATGGGGAAAATTTCATAGGCTCAGCTCCTGTAGGACCTCCCTACACCCAAGCGGATTTTAACGC
>JAOZOM010000072.1:5755-6854 GCA_029933275.1 Anaerolineales bacterium
GTTTGGGAAGACGAATCTGCTCAAGACGCGTGGGCGAGAATGTGGGAATACACCGCCGAGCGATATAAAGATAATCCCGTTGTGGTCGGCTACGATTTAATGGTCGAACCGAACGCCAATGATATTCTCGAAAGTTGGACTCCAGATGATTTTTATGCCAAATATCGCGGCACCGGCTACGATTGGAATTCTTGGTTTCCTAACATCATCGATTCCATCCGAGAAGTGGACGAAAATACGCCGATATTGGTCGCGGGGATGGGCTATAGTGCCTTAGATTGGTTATCCTATATCAAAAAAATAGAGGCTGATCATATTGTTTATACTTTCCATCAATACGAGCCATTTTCTTATACCCATCAGGACGAAGGCGAAGTAAAAAATACTTACCCCGGTTCTTTTGATGCCGATTGGGACGAGATACTGGAAGAAGTCAACCGAAAATGGCTAGACGATTATTTTTATCTGATTGGTGATTTTCAGGCGCGTTTTGAAGCTCCTACCGCTGCCAATGAATGTGGCGTAATCCGTTGGGAGCCGGGCGCGGCGGATTTTATGCGTGACGAATGGGATTTATTCGAGCAACGCGGCATCAATTACGCGGTTTGGATGTGGTATCCCTCATGGAAACCGATGGCAGAAGGTGACCATGATTTTAACTTCCGCTTGGGGGAAAATCCTGCTAACCGCGAGGATGTAGAAAATGACCTACTCAACACTTACAAAGAATTTTGGGCAAAAAATAGCGTGCGTCCCTCAAATTTCGCTCAAGAAACGCAGGCTTCTTCCGAAGCGTGGATTGAAAATGTCAAAACTTGGTTCTATTACCTCAACGTAAACCTAAACGATGAGATTCTCGAGCAGATGATTAACTCGGATTACGATTTAATCGTCCTCGATTTCATTCCCTCCGAAGCCGAAAACAGCGATTTCCCGATGGCAGAGGTAATAGAAAAATTGCATAACGCGCCGCATCCAAAAAAAGTGATTGCCTATATCGACATCGGCGAAGCAGAATCCTACCGAAATTATTGGCAAGCAGATTGGCAGGTCGGGAATCCGGATTGGATTGTGGGCGATGATCCCGATGGTTGGGATG
>JAOZOM010000072.1:6954-8552 GCA_029933275.1 Anaerolineales bacterium
GCACCTCGCCCAGTACCACAAGCACAGGATGGAACTCCACCTGATTCCCCCATCAAGCTGATTTTTATCCACCATTCTTGCGGAAAGAATTGGCTCTCTAACGATAACGGCGGTTTAGGGATTGCGCTCGCTGAAAACAATTATTTCGTTAGCGATACCCATTACGGCTGGGGACCTGACAGCATTGGCGATGCAACCGACATCCCCAATTGGCTGGATTGGTTTGCCAGCGATGAAAGTCCGCGCTATTTGGATGCTCTGTATAATGAAAGCGAGCCTTCAACCGATTATTCGCGTCCGCTCGCCGATCCGGGCGGGGAAAATGAAATTATCCTCTTTAAATCCTGTTTCCCCAACTCTGCGCTAAAAGGAAATATCAACGATGTGCCCACGCCCGATGGCTGGCTAACGATTGGCAAATCCAAATATGTTTACAATCGTATTCTTGAGTATTTTGCGACTCGCCCCGACAAACTTTTTATCGCCATCACCGCACCGCCGCTTTCCGATTCCACCTATGCCGAAAATGCGCGTGCCTTTAACGACTGGCTCGTCAACGATTGGCTCGCCGATTATCCCCTCGATAATGTTGCTGTTTTTGATTTTCACGCAATCCTGACGGGTGAAAATAACCATCATCGTCTTGTCAACGGAGAAGTTGAGCATACAGTTCAGGCAGGGATGAATACTCTTGCCTATCCCTCTGGAGATGATCACCCTGCAAGGCAAGGGAATCTGAAGGCAACGGAAGAATTTCTACCTCTGCTAAACTATTATTACAATCGGTGGCAAGCTGGGGACACGTCCGTTTCGCCCGTGAGTGAGCCTGCTCCCGCTGAAGAAGCACCTCCCGCCCCCGAACTTTATCCCGCGTCTCCTCCCTCCGCATCCAGTTTAATTGATAATTTTGAAGGGGAAAATCCCGCTGACACGTATGGCTGGCAAGCCTTCACCGATGAGCAGGAGATGGATTCAAAACTTTCGTGCGCTCCCTCAGACGAAATAGCGTATCAGGGCGCACGTTCGTTGAAAATTGACTATGATATTGTTCTCTACAGTTGGGGAACTTGCGATCTTTCCTACGAAAACGCGCAAAACTGGAGCGATAGCGAAGGGATTAGTTTCTATGTCCATGCCACGCAAGGAGATGCTTTTTTAAACGTAGACCTTTTTGTAGAAAACCCGCAAGGGAATGAAAATTATGTCCGCCATCTGCGCTTGGACGATTCAAGCACTGAGGGCTGGCAGCAAATTTTTATCAAATGGGATGAATTTAAGCGCGTAGATTGGGAAGAAAATGGCGGTTCAGCTTTCACCAAACCGGAGAACATCCACGCAATCGCTTTTGGTTTTGAAACTCCCGACAGCACCGAAGAAAAACCGACCGGTGTGATTTATATTGATGAACTTGCGCTTGGAGAAAGTGTTGCAGAATCCGCTCCGCCTGCTGCGGCTCCCAAAACCGCGCCCGAAACAGAAGAAGCTACGCCAGAAGAAGAGCCGAGCGGTAGCCCCTTGCCCTGCGTGGGCGGATTGGTCTTTCCGCTGGGATTGGTCGGTTTGGCATTTGCACGCAAAAAGAAAAATTAGGGTAATGG
>JAOZOM010000313.1 GCA_029933275.1 Anaerolineales bacterium
TTTATAACCTGAGTTTCAAGAGTATTCATAGGTTTTTTCTGCGAAATTTGAGAAAAAAAACAAGATGCAGTTTATCTGCAACAAACCTCTGTAAGTATTCCGTTTTTAACGGATTGAAAGAAAAAGGAGATCAAAATGGCTTGGGAAAGAAGCAGTATGCGCACCGTGCGCGTCCGCAACAAACAAATTGTTGGCACTTTAGCCAATCTACTCGCGGCAATTTCCGCATCTAAGGGTAGCGTGGGGGAGGTAAAATTGCTCAATGATACGATGCATATTGTCGAACGTGATATCACCGTTTACGCGGCAGATGAAACGCAGATGGCGCACGTCATCGAGGCAATACGGAATAATCCCGGCACCGAAATAGACGAAATCCGCGACCAAGTTTTAGAAATGCACCAAAAAGGGAAAATCGCCATTCGTAGCCGCTACGACATTGATACTCTCGCAAAATTACGGCGTGTTTATACGCCCGGCGTTGCTAATGTTTGCCATAAAATCGCCGAAAATCCCGATTTGGCGCGCCACTACACCATCACCAGCCACCTCGTAGCCATCGTCACCGATGGGACGGCGGTTCTCGGTCTCGGCGACATCGGCGCACTAGCGGGGATGCCCGTTATGGAAGGCAAAGCGATGCTCATGGAATCCCTCGTTGGGCTTTCGGGTATCCCGATTTTGCTGGATACCAAAGATACCGATGAAATTGTCGAAACTATCGCCAATATCGCCCCAACCTTTGCCGCAATTCAGTTGGAAGATATTTCTGCGCCGCGTTGTTTTGAAATTGAAAAAAGATTACAGGATCGGCTGGACATCCCCGTCATGCACGATGACCAGCACGGAACAGCAGCCGTGACCACCGCGGCATTGATGGTCGCAACTCGCCGCGCCGGAACGGACTTGGGGAAAGCTGTGATTGCACAAATTGGCTTGGGTGCGGCTGGATTTGCTACCGTTAAAATGCTGATGAAGCTGACAGGGAATCCCGTTATGGGCGCAGATTTAGACCCCGCCGCGTTGCAGCGTCTCGAAGAAGCTGGTGGGCAACCGGCAACTCTCGAAGAAATCATGGCAAAAGCGGATATCGTTGTCGCTACAACCGGCGTACAGGGATTAATCAAAGCCGAAATGGTGCGAAAAGGGCAAATTATTCTCGCTCTCTCCAATCCCTATCCTGAAATTGAGCCGGAAGTTGCCCTCAAAGCTGGAGCCGCTTTCGCCGCGGACGGAAAATCGGTCAATAACGTGCTCGGCTTCCCCGGCATCTTCCGCGGAGCTGTGGATGCGAATGCCAGTGACATCAGCGAAGAAATGCTCCTCGCGGCAGCCCAAACCCTCGCCGATTTAACAAAAGAAGGCTATTTGGTACCGCATCCCCTGAATAAGAAGGTGCATCAAGCCGTTGCACGCGCTGTTGCGGAAAAAGCCTTCGAGCAAGGCTTAGCTCGAGCGGAATATGTACCTTATGTGGATTAATCATGCAAGACGACTCTTTGAGAATCCCTTGACGCATCTCCTTCGTGGTGCTAAACTCTTGCCCAATATGTTAGTAAACCTCGTTCGTCGTCCTCGTCGTAAAACCCCACCTGCCTTTGGAAAGGTCGGGCATTTGCGCTTGGAATAAGTAGCAAATAGCACGAAATTACTTTTTTTATAAAAAAAGCCCTCCTTTCTAAAAGGAGGGCTTTTTCTTTTGCCCGCCCCCCTCTCGTTCTCCCCCCTGAGGGGGGAGATGTCCGAAGGACAGAAGGGGGCAGAACCAATCAACTATATTTAAGGAGCAAGAAATGCCACCAAAACCCGAAGAAATTACCAAAGTCGTCCTCGCCTACTCTGGGGGACTAGACACCTCCGTCATCGTGCCGTGGTTGAAAGAAAACTATGGCTGCGAAGTCGTCTGCTTCACAGCTGATGTCGGTCAAGGTCCCGAATTAGAAGGGCTGGAAGAAAAAGCCCTCGCCAGCGGAGCCAGCCAACTCATCGTTCACGATATGACCGAAGAATTTGCCAAAGATTACATCATCCCCTACGTTCGATCTGGCGCGGTTTATGAACGCAAGTATTTGCTCGGCACATCAATCGCTCGCCCGTTGATTTCAAAACATCTTGTGGATGTTGCACACGAAGTCGGCGCACAGGCGATTGCTCATGGCGCAACAGGCAAAGGGAACGACC
>JAOZOM010000314.1 GCA_029933275.1 Anaerolineales bacterium
GAGTAAACGATTTCCATTGCAGATTCGCCGCCCATTTCTTTTTGGACAGCAAGCAAAGCATCAAACATGCTTTGGCTGAAAGCCAAGTCAGTGATAGAGCTGGGCATGATGATTGCGACTTTGAAAGGTTCTGCCGGTGCTTCCGCGGCGGGTTCTTCGACGGCAGGTGCTTCAGTAGCACCACCACATGCGCTCAAAACCAGCGCAAATGCTAAAACTAGAATAACTAAAAGATTCTTCTTCATTTTCTTCTCCTTGATTTAATAGGGAAAACACTAAATATTAACTAGGGACGAACAAAGTTGTAGCAAACCACCTCCTTTAATCATTTTTTTTAGTCACCACGCCCAAAAGGCTTTGTCAATGCTGATGGCGGTCTAGCCCGTGAAACTGTGAGAACTAATACAATAATCGTCAAGACATAAGGTAACATCACGGCAAGTTCTGTGGGGATGGGAATATTTAAAACCTGCATCCATAATTGTAAGGAATTAACCATGCTAAAGAGCAACGCTCCAGCCAAAACGCCCCAGGGTCGCCATGCGCCAAAGTAAACGAGAGCAACCGCGATGAAGCCGAGACCGCTGGTCATATTTTGCTGGAAAACATTAAGCAGGGCGATGGAAAGGGATGCGCCCGCGACCCCCGACAGGATTCCGCCTAAAATAATTGTGAAGTAGCGGACGCGTGCTACGCTCACCCCAAGCGAATCAGCTGCTTCCGGATTCTCGCCGACCGAGCGAATTTTTAATCCCAACGTGGTTTTGTTCAAAATAAACCATGCCACCGGAACAAGTAAAAACGCGCCGTAAACCATGATATTTTGTTGAAAGAAAATTCCACCAATAATCGGAATATCACCCAAAAACGGAATATGAAGCGGGGGAAAACCTTTAACCGTTTCAACCGTGCCGAGCAACATCTTGAAAAGAAGTTCGCTCATCCCTAAGCCAAAAAGGTAGAAACCGATACCGCTAATGCCTTGTTCAGCTTGCAGATTGACGGTTACAAACGCCATCGCCAATCCCATCAACGCACCAACGACAATCGCGGCTAAAAGTCCTAGCCCTAAATTGCCCGTTGTAAAGGCAACATAAAAAGCCGCGAACGCGCCCACAAGCATTTGCCCGTCCACGCCGAGATTAAGCACGCCGCTCCGCTGACCAAAGGTCTCGCCGATGGCGGCGTAAAGATAGGGGGTCGCTAAACGAATCCCTGAAGTGAGAATGCCAATAATTACGAGATCGGGAGTCATGCTGACACCTCCCCTTTTGCTATTTTCGCTTTTTCAGCGTTTTTACTCGATAGTGGTGCATCATCATCATCTTCACTAGATAAACGTTGCCGTTGCCGTTTTTTACGCCAAATTTCACTGCTGACAACAAAGATGACAACAAGTCCGTTTAAGGCGGTAATCAATGCCGAGGGGATTTGAACCACACGCTGCATTTTATTCGCCCCAACAAGCAACGCCCCAAAGAAAATGGATGCGGGAATCGTCCCGATGGGATGTAATTGTCCGAATAATGCCGCAACAATGCCATTAAACCCGGCACCACCCGTAAATCCAGATGCGGAGCCGTCTGTAATCATCCTGTAGTTCACACCGTAAACTTGAATCGCACCGGCAAGCCCCGCAAAAGCTCCACTCAAGAGCAACGCGGTCACGATACGGCGGCGAACACGAATGCCGCCATAACGAGATGCGCGCGGATTTTGTCCCACCGCGCGGATGCGATATCCGAGCGTGGTGCGCCATAAAAGAATATAGACAAAAATCGCCAAGATAACTGCAATCAAAAAGCCAAGATGCAAACGCGTGGGAGCTAAACGCGGCAGACGAAAAGCATCAAGCAGACGCGCCGTTTGTGGAATTTTGGAGGCTTTTTCCAATTGAGCAGGGTCAATCATCGGTCCACGCAACGTATAATTCATAATCTGCACGGCAATTGCGTTCATCATCACGGTACTTAAAATTTCATTGACGTTAAAATAGGCTTTGAGTGCGCCTGGAATACCGCCCCAAATTGCCCCTCCTAAAAATCCGGCAAACATCGCCATCACGATAACAACCCAACCGGGTAAATTGGTGAAGGTCAAGCCAATCTGCGTGGCAAAAAGACCGCCAATAATCATCTGCCCCTCTGCACCGATATTGATGACGCTCGCGCGAAAGGCGA
>JAOZOM010000315.1 GCA_029933275.1 Anaerolineales bacterium
AAAACGATGTCTTTCTTCGCCCATGAATCTTGCGGTAAATGTACGCCCTGCCGTGAAGGTACTTATTGGATGAAGAAGCTGACAGAGCGCATCCGGAGCGATGAAGGCACTGAAAAAGATGTTGAGTTGCTTAAAGATGTGGCGTATCAAATTCAAGGCAAAACGCTTTGCGCTCTTGGTGAATTTTCAACGATGGCAGTTCTGACTTCAATTGAGCGTTTCCCAGAAGATTTTGCAAAATAATTACCACAAAGACACAAAGAGCACGAAGAAATCCTTTGTGCACACAAAGAAAAACTTTGTGAACTTTGTGCCTTGGTGGTAAAAAGTATTACGCAATACGAATTACGAAATACTACAAGGTATTTTTATGACCAAAGATATTACCCTCACGATTGATGGAAAAGAAGTAAGTGTTCCTGCTGGAACGCTGGTGATTGATGCTGCAAAAAAAATCGGCGTTGATATCCCCGCTTTTTGCTACCATCCCAAAATGGAGCCGGTTGGCATGTGCCGCCAATGTCTTGTTGAAATTGGTCGCCCCGCATTTGACCGTGCAACCGGCGAAGCAATTTTGGAAGATGGCAAGCCCAAAATCAATTGGGGCTGGAAGCTGGAGACATCTTGCACCAATCCCGTTTCGGAGGGGATGGTTGTCAACACCAAGAGCGATAAAGCGGTTAAAGGGCAGAACGATATGCTCGAATTCCAGCTTCTCTCGCATCCGCTCGATTGCCCAGTTTGTGATAAGGGTGGCGAGTGTCTTTTGCAGGATTTGACCCTTGCGCATGGTAGCACCGAAAGCCGTTATCGCTTTGATGAAAAACGTCATGCTGAAAAACATGTTGCGCTTAGTGATTTGATTTGGCTAGATAGAGAGCGTTGTATTGAGTGCGGACGTTGTATTCGCTTCCAAAGCGAAATTGTCGGCGAGGCAGTTCTTGGATTTAATCAACGGGGTGCCCATACCGAAGTGATGACAAACTCGGATCCCGGGTTTGATTCCGTTTTTTCGGGTAATGTAACGGACAATTGTCCTGTGGGCGCGTTAACCACTGCCCAATTCCGCTTCGGGGCGCGACCGTGGGAGATGGAAGCAACTGCCTCGATTTGTGCAGAATGTCCCGTTGGTTGTAATACAGTTTTGAATACCCGTCGTGATGTAAAAAGTGGCGGAAAAATTATCGTCAAACGAGTTATGCCCCGCCAGAACGAAGCTGTTAATGAGACGTGGATTTGTGATAAAGGCCGATTTACCGATTTCAGCGCAGAAGATCGTTTACTTGCGCCGAAACCCGTAGAATGGACAGATGCCATTGGTAAAGCCGCCGAGAAATTAAAAGAGAACGCGGTCTTTTTGGTAGATGGTAGCCTTTCTAATGAAGATTTATTCAATCTGAAATCGCTCGCTGATGAAATCGGTGCAAAAGCACTTTGCTATAGTGAAGTTGGCGGCGGAGCATTGACCACGAAATCAGGCTCTTACGGAAAATCAGGTGCTGGTGATGCGATTTTGGTCATCGGTAGTGATCTCTACGCCGAAGCTCCGATTTTCTGGCTACGTGCAAAACAAGCCGCTGATCGTGGTGCAACTTTGATTGTTGCGACAGAAAAAGAAACACGTTTAGATAAATTTGCGACTACTGTGACTCGTAATCTTGAGCAAGGTTTGGAAGTTGCTAAAGATGCTTTCGCAAAAGCTAAAAATACCGTTGTTCTCTATAGTGGGGATGATACGCTTGCTCAATCTTGTGCTGATTTGAAGCCCACGAGCTTGATTGGTGTTTGGGCAGATGCAAATACGCAAGGCGCATGGGAAATGGGCTACGAAGCTATTTCTGATTTGTCGGCGCTGAAGAACAAAAACGTGTATGTTGCCGGAAAAGAAGCTTTGGTAGCGAAGGCTGTGGAAGCGGCAGATTTTGTGGTTGCACAAACTGCATATATAACGGAAGCAAGCCGAAATGCGGGCGTGATGCTTCCCTCCCGCACTATCGCAGAAAGCGACGGGACTTTCGTATCCGCTGAACGACGTGTCCAACACTTCTTCGCCGCTGTCCCGCCGATGGGCGATGCTTTGCCCGGTTTTGTGATTACGGCGCAGATTGCTGAGAAAATGGGCGTGACTTTGGACATCGAAGCCGAAGATATTTTCTCGGATTTCTCTGATTTGAGCTA
>JAOZOM010000316.1 GCA_029933275.1 Anaerolineales bacterium
TTCGCGCTATTTTGACCAATGCTCAATATCCCGCGGCGTTATATTACGCCATCATCAATCGCATTCGCGCTGATATGGATAGTAAAGAAAAAGGCAAGAAAAAAATCACGAAAATCAACTATGTGCGCGCCGCGATTATCAAAGCCTATCTGATTCGCAAATATAAACATCAAGAAAACCCCTTCAAGGAGGTTCTAATTATGGCTCTCAACGAGCAATCCACTATCCCCGCATATCTGCTGGGACGTTTATTCGCTGTGCTTGAAAAAGTGCAAGGTGAAGCAATTGGCAAAGTTAACGCCAGCATCAAAGATCGTTACTTTACATCCGCTTGTGCAACACCATCTAGTGTTTTTCCTGTACTCCTGCGCCTTTCGCAACATCATATTTCCAAAGCAGAATATGGCTACGTCAGCGAAAGACGTATTCAAGATATTATGAATTTATTAGATGTAGAAGATAATCCCATCCCACAACGCTTAACTTTGGACGAACAAGGCGTTTTTGTGCTGGGCTACTATCACCAGCGCGCAAATTTTTACATCAAGAAAGATAACGATGTTGAAGAAAGTAACCAAACTGAAAATTAAGGAGAAAAAATCATGACCACCCCTATTAAGAACCGCTACGAATTTGTAATACTCTACGATGTAGAAAACGGCAACCCCAATGGCGATCCCGATGCAGGGAATATGCCACGCATTGACCCAGAAACGGGTCATGGCATTGTGACAGATGTTTGTCTAAAACGCAAAGTTCGCAATTATGCTGAATTAGTCAAAGGCGATAAAGCGGGATATCGCATTCATATCAAGGAAGGCACACCGCTCAATCAAAATCATGTTGAAGCCTATAAAGCTGTAGACTTGGAACCAGGCAAAAAAGCAAAACTCGGAGATATTGCCTTAGCTCGCCAATGGATGTGTGCGAACTTTTTTGATGTGCGTACCTTTGGTGCAGTGATGAGTACTGGTGATAATTGCGGACAAGTACGCGGTCCTATTCAAATCAATTTTTCGCGCAGTATTGACCCTATTATTCAGCAAGAAGTAACAATTACCCGTCAGGCAGTTACTAAGATAGAAGATATTGAAAAAGAGCGCACAATGGGACGCAAGCATATTGTCCCCTACGGACTATACCGCGCCGAAGGCTACATCTCTGCCAAACTCGCCAATGACGAGAAAAAAGGGACTGGTTTTTCCGAAGAAGATTTAGAGCTTTTCTGGGATGCACTTGTCAATCTCTTCGAGCATGACCATTCAGCCGCACGCGGCAAAATGGCAACGCGTAAATTGGTTATATTCAAACACGATTCTGAATTAGGCAATGCTCCCTCGCATAAACTTTTTGAATTGGTCACCGTTGAAAAGAAAGCGGATGCAAACCCGCCGCGTAAATTCAGCGATTACGAAGTGAGCGTAGGAGAAGCTCCCGCCGGTGTGACCATTATCGAAAAATAATTCCAACCAAACCGACTTCCGAAGCCTTAAAAACTTCGGAAGTCGTCCCCTCAAATGACCTCCTACACCGCCTCCGACCTGCTTCCCCTCTCCGGGATTCAGCATTTCATCTTTTGCCGCAGACAATGGGCGTTGATTCATATTGAACGCCAATGGGTAGAAAATACCCTTACCGCAAGTGGCAGAATCATGCACAAGCGCGCTGACCAGCCCTTTTTAACGGAATCAAGACCGGGCAAGGTCGTCTCGAGGGCGTTGCCGGTCGCCTCATACAGCTTGGGATTCTCCGGTATTTGTGATGTGGTCGAGTTCATCCAATCCCCCTCACCCCCAGCCCCTCTCCCTCAGGGAGAGGGGGGCATCCGCCTGCCAAAGCGAGATGGATTTTGGCAAGCCATCCCCGTTGAATATAAGCATGGCAAAGAAAAAAGCGACAAAAGTGACGAAGCCCAACTCTGTGCGCAGGCAATTTGCCTCGAAGAAATGCTCGCGACCGAAATCCCCATCGGCTATATTTTTTACGGCAAGACAAAACGGCGCGTAGAAGTGACGCTCGGCACCGAACTGCGCGAACTTGTCCGAAGTATTGCCGAAGAAATGCACCAATACTTTCGGCGCGGCTATACCCCGCGCGTCAAGCCCTCCAAAGCCTGCCGCTCTTGCTCTCTCGCCGATATTTGCCTGCCCACCTTGCAGGAAAAACGCCTCACTGCCT
>JAOZOM010000317.1 GCA_029933275.1 Anaerolineales bacterium
CGGTGACGACTACGCCTGTAAACCATTTTTCTTCGCTTTGGAAACATTCCAAAATGGGAGATGCCGCCATAATTTCAATATCGTCTTGATGTGCGGCAATGCAAAGATGCGTGGTGCGAGCCAGCGCATCTTCTAGGGGAATGTCGTCAGGGATAAAAACTTCGGCTGTGTTTTGGTTAAATTTCATAATTATTTTTTCACCACAAAGGACACGAAGATTCACAAAGGGAAAAACAAAACTTAAAGCTTTTCCTTTGTGGCACTTGGTGCTCTTTGTGGTGAGAGCTTTTAATTCAACGCAGGCAAACTTGCTGCTGCGATAGATTGACCAACTCGTCTACTCTTTTCATCTGGCAATTGGATATGGAAATTCAATTCAGGAAACTCGTTTTTCAATACATTCTGCGCGCCTTCGATAATCAAATCGCCGCCGCTGCCTGATGTGCAACGTCCCAGAATTAGGACGTGTTTTAGGTCATAAAAATCGGCATAGTGGGCGAGGGTATAGCCCAAATAAACGCCGATACTTTGCCAAATTTTGATTGCGCCCTCATGCCCGGCTTCTAATTTTTCTTGCACAAATTTCAGCTTTGCGGCATCCGTCACGCCTTCGGGGACTTCAATCCCAGCGGCAGGAGCGAGACGAAAAACACATTGTTGCGAGAAATATGATGCCCCGCAACCCATATCGCCAGACCATTCTTCAATCGGGGCGTTGGGACTGTAATCAACGGGCGCAAAAGCCAACTCGTTTAGCCAGCCCATAATCCGCCCGTCCACGTTCACATATCCCGCCGCTTCACTCGACCCCATCGCAATCCCCAAAATGCCCGTATCTTCGAGCGACATCGCCCCCGCCAATGCGGTCACGTCTCCATCGTTGATGATTTCGAGCGGAACGCCCATCTCGTCTCGGATGTTGAGGAAGAGATTCTTGATTTCTCCAAATTTTTCTTCTGGGATGGCTCTAAAGAGGGATGCGACCATCGGACGATTCTCGACGTAAACACCTGCCGAACTCCCGCCGATCGCGTCCACGCGTGGCATTTTGCTTGCTGCCGTTTCAAGCGCTTTTTTTATCTCCCGAACATGGTATGCGGGATCGCTGTGCTTACGGGGTTCCCAGACCACTTCTTCGCTGTAGACCACTTCCCCGTCCACAACGGCACTCACTTTTCGGTCGGAGGCTCCCAGATCAAAGCCAATGCGGGCACCCTGCAAATAGCCGCCGAGCAACTTCCCAGTCTCGCGCGAAGCGGGCATTTCATCCACATCACAAATAATGACTTCAAAATCCCGCTCGTAGATTTTTTGCCCCATAAACTCATTGTCAAATTTACGCAAACCATCTTTTGCATAAGTTTTGCGGATATGCTCACCAACCTTTTTAGAGCCAGCAATATAGAGCTTAAATCCGCCCCGTTGCCAGAGTAGGAATTTGATGATGCGCTCTATATAATATAGATTTTGCTCTGCATTGGGATGATTTTCAGGCAAAACTTTGGTTTCAAAGCGGGTGAAATTTTTACCGCTCCGCTCCAGCCCGATGATGAGTGGAATGCCATTTTCTTCACATTGCGCCTGAAAAGCACGATTTGCCAAAATAGCAGGACGAAAGTTTGCATCGAGGGGCGGTTGGGTTTGTGGGCGAATCAAATTCATAATAGATTGTTCCTATTTGCGATGATTGATGAAAAGGAGAGAGTAATTGTCGAGCAGCATGGAAGCGGACGCACCAAGAATACAGCCCCGAAGCGCGGTTTTGCCAAGCTCCACTTTGGTGTCTTGCGCCATTTTGGTAAAAGCGACCTGACGCATTGCTTCTCGAAGGGATTGCAACCAAGCATCGCCGAAACGAGGCATTTCACCGGTCAGGATGATGTTTTGGATATTGAGAATACTGATTAAGTTGGCAATGGATGCGCCCAAATAATGACCTGCTTCAAAAACGATTTTCTGTGCGAGAGCATCTTCTGCGAGAAAAGCATCTTCGATTGCTTCTAAAGAGATTTCTTTGCTTTCCTTGGGTAAAACTGAATTTTTGGCTTCAGGCGCTAGAAGTTGGGCGCGTTGGATAATGGCTCTGGTGCTGGCAAGGGTTTCCAGACAGCCGCGCTTTCCGCAGCGACATAAAATGCCATCTTTTTGGACAACAACATGACCAATTTCTC
>JAOZOM010000318.1 GCA_029933275.1 Anaerolineales bacterium
AATAGCGGCTAATGAACTGCGTAAAAATACTACGCGACTCAAAATACGCAATACAAAAAGGAGTTCTCCTTGTCTTACGAAAAAGAATTTGAAAAATTCATAAAAGCCTACCCCGCCTATAAAAAAACCGAAAAATTGGACATCCTCCGAGCTAATGATTATGCGCGTTTAGATCGTCTCGGACAGGTTTATCTCGATTACACCGGCGGCGGGCTATATGCCGAATCGCAGGTAAAAACGCATCAGGTTATTCTGCGGGACAATGTTTTTGGCAACCCGCACTCCTCCAACCCGACCTCGATGGCATCCACCAAATTTGTTGATTCGGCGCGAGCTTATGTGCTGGAATTTTTTAACGCCGATCCCGCCGAATATGATGTAATTTTCACTGCCAACGCCAGCGGCGCGCTCAAATTGGTTGGAGAATCCTATCCCTTTAACGAAGATAGTCGTTATCTGCTTGCTTTTGATAACCATAACTCGGTCAACGGTCTACGAGAGTTTGCGCACGCGCGGGGTGCGGAAGTTACTTATTTGCCGGTTGCGTTGCCCGAACTGCGCCTCCCCTACGACCAACTCCAAGATGCGTGGAAGCAAGCCAAAGGTCACGCGCGAAACCTCTTCTCCTATCCCGCGCAATCGAATTTTTCGGGAGTCCAGCATCCGCTTGAGTGGATCGCCGAAGCAAAATCCTATGGTTGGGATGTTCTGCTGGATGTCGCCGCATTTGCCCCAACCAATGAACTGGATTTAAGCCGGTACGCCCCTGATTTTGTCGTGCTTTCGTTTTATAAGATTTTTGGCTACCCAACTGGCTTGGGCGCGTTAATCGCGCGGCGAGAAGCATTGGCAAAGCTCCATCGCCCCTGGTTCGCGGGCGGAACAATTACAGTCGCCTCGGTGCGTGGCGAAGCGCATTATATGGCGGAGGGACATGCCGCTTTTGAAGACGGTACAGTGGATTATTTGAATATCCCCGCAGTGGAGATTGGGCTACGGCATATTACCGAAGTCGGTTACGATGCGATTCACGAGCGTGTTGTAGCCCTCACCGGTTGGTTACTCGATAATCTTTCGCAGATGAAACATAGCACTGGTGAGCCGCTAGCACGGATTTATGGACCGCTCAATACCGAAATGCGCGGTGGGACGATTGCGGCGAACTTCTATAATAAAGATGGTCGGGCTTTTAATCATCACTATATCGAAGAAGAGGCAAATAAACGCAATATCTCTTTGCGGACGGGATGTTTTTGTAATCCGGGTGCGGGCGAGGTAGCTCTGGAATTAGAAGAGACCGCGTTGATTGCCTGTTTCACGCAACCCGAACATGAGCAACGCCTCAGCTTTGACGATTTTGCCCTCTGCTTCGATGGTGAAGCCTCCGGCGCGGTCCGCATCTCGGTCGGGATTGCGAGCAACTTCGCCGATGTGCAGGCGTTTCTTGCGTTTATGCGCGGGTTGTTGGGGTAGGGTTGTGTGAAAGGCAAATTGGCTTTTTTTAACCTCCTTTTTTCGTGATTTTGCTGTGCATTCAGATATTTTCAGTAGCCCCATTTTTCAACACGAATTACGCGAATTGAATGAATGCCACGAATCACCGCAAATCGTGCCCCACGTTGAGAATTTTATCCCGTATAATAGAAATACGGAGGTTCCTATGACCACACTTACACTTAATTTACCTGATGAGCGTTTTCGTGCATTAAAGAAAGAATCATATCGCCTTAACTTAGCCCCAGAAGAATTTGTGAATCTTATTGTTGATACATATTTCTCTCGTCCTCAAGACAAGGTGCAAGAAGTAGATGAAAATTTTCAGGATGCAATGAAATATGTGCTAGAGAAAAACGCTGAACTTTATCAACGGCTTGCTGCCTAATGCGATATCTCACCTTGAACGAAGTTGTTGAGTTGCACGATTACCATATTCAACAATCAGGCGGTTCGAGCGGAATACGCGATAAAGGAGCGTTGGAATCAGCCATTGCTCAACCACGCGTAACTTTTGATAGAAAAGAACTGTATCCAACAATTGTTGAAAAGGCTGTCGCACTTGGATTTTCACTTATCCAAAATCACGGCTTTGTAGATGGGAATAAACGCGTTGGGCACGCGGCGATGGAAACTTTTCTCGTATTGAACGGATATGAAATT
>JAOZOM010000319.1 GCA_029933275.1 Anaerolineales bacterium
TATATCCTTGAAAATATTCTCAAAAAACCTCGTTTACATACCGATTCAGATGGCTATTTCAAAGAGAAATATTTTTGGCATTTGCTGATTGAGCGATTTAATCTCGAATATCCCAAACGCTTACGCCAAGAGAATTATCACGATGAACATACCCTCATCATTGAATTCTCGCGCGGCAGCGAACATGGCGGCTATGCCGAAGCCTTCCAACACTTGGGCGATGAGATTTTGAAACACGCCGCGATCCTATACGTCAACGTCTCCTTTGAAGAATCTTTGCGAAAAAATCGCCGCCGTTTCAACCCGGATCGCCCCGATAGCATCCTCGAACATGGTCTCCCCGATAAAAAACTAGAACGTCTCTACAAAGAAGTAGATTGGGAAAGTTTCAGCAAACCCAACCCAAAATACATCGCCATCCGAGACCTAAAAATCCCCTATGCGGTCTTTGAAAACGAAGATGACGTGACCACCGATACGCCCTCTTTATTGGCGGAACGGCTCGAAGAAACCCTAGCAAAACTATGGGATTTGCAGAAAAACTAAAATATCGGCGGGTCTTTTGACCCGCTTTTTTTATGAAAATTATCTACTTCTCGATGGGATATTCTCCCCACGACCATCGCTTTCTCTCCGCTTTAGCCAAAACTGAGCATAAAATTTATTTTGTGCAACTCGAAAAAGCGGATAACTCGCGTCTACCTGCCGAAATTGAACTTGTGGATTGGGAAGGGGGCGCGCGTGATTTTCGCTGGCGCGATGTGCCAAGCTATGTACGCGGCATGAAGCGGATTCTCGCCAAAATTCAACCTGATATTTTGCACGCGGGTCCCATCCAAACAGTGGGATTGATCGCGGTGCTGACAAAATTCCATCCGCTTTTGATGATGTCTTGGGGATTCGATTTGATGGAAGATGTTTATCGCAACATCTGGTGGGAATGGGTTACACGTTACACGTTGAAACGTTCCACGTTTTTTACGAGTGATGCTCAAGTAACGCGGAATAGAGCCGTAAAATATGGGATGAATCCAGAAAACACCATCGTATTTCCCTGGGGTGTTGACCTCGACCATTTTTCTCCGATCACCGAACACCGAACACCGAATACCGAATTCACCCTTTTCTGCAACCGTTCTTGGGAGCCGCGTTACGGTGTAGATCTTCTCGCCAAGGCATTTGTTCAGGTTGTAAAAAGCAAGCCAAATACGCGTCTGAATCTACTGGCTGGCGGCTCGGAGGAGAATCGGATCAGGGAAATCCTCCGAAAAAACGGGACGATTGACCAAGTCGAGTTTAAAGGATACGTCCCACAAAAAGAGTTGCCTTCCTATTATAATGAAGCGGATATTTACATCTCGCCCTCGCACGTGGATGGTTCATCTGTCTCGCTGATGGAGGCGATGGCGTGCGGGTTGCCTTGTCTTGTCTCGGATATCCCCGCAAATCGGGAATGGGTGACCGAAAACGAGAACGGTTGGCTTTTTGCCGATGGCGATGCGGATGCGTTAGCAGAAAAAATCTTGCACGCGATAGAAAATCGTGATACGCTGGATGAAATTGGTGCGAATGCTCGCTGCGTTGCAGAAGAGCGAGCAGATTGGCAGAAAAACTTTCAAAAATTGCTGGTCGCCTATGAGCGGACAACCAAATTAAAATAAGGAGTATATGATGATGATTTTTACTTTAATTCTAGCTTTAGCTTTTGCTATTATTGCCGTTATTTTTGCTTTAGGGAATACCGCTACTGTGGCTGTCTCCTTTTTAACATGGCATATTGAGCAACCTTTGGCTTTGATTTTACTGGCATCTGTTGCGCTCGGGATTTTGATTGGCATCTTGCTGATGACTCCCGGCTCAATCAAACGAAATTTAGCTTTGGCTAGCCATAAGAAAAAACTCAAAAGTGCTGAGAAAAAACTGGATGAGCATAAAACCAAGTTAACCGAATTTGAAGAGAAGGCAAAAGAAGAAGAACGCGCCAAAGAAGAAGTGATTTCGGATGTGCAAAAACGTCTTGATAATGCGATGAAGTAGGGGTTTTGCCCACTGACACCGCACGAGGTACGCCCGTGTGGTCGTTGTGTAAAAAAACAAAAAATGTTAAATAAAAACAAACTTATAGAAAACTTCCGCGCCCTCGGCGT
>JAOZOM010000320.1 GCA_029933275.1 Anaerolineales bacterium
GGCGCACGCGGGTTTATCGAAGCGATTCAAGATAAAAACGCGGATGTTTCGCAGGTCATCGGGCAATTTGGGGTCGGATTTTACTCCGTCTTCATGGTTGCAGAATGGGTGCGGGTGACATCCCTATCCTATAAACCGCGCACCAGAGCGGTGAGTTGGTACGCAACCGGTGATGACGAGTTCCAAATCAGTTCGGCAGAGATGAGCGAACGCGGCACGAAGATTGAAATCAAATTGAAGGAAGATGCGCTCGAATTTGCGGATGAATTCCGCATCAAAAATATCATTCACAAACATTCAGATTATCTCGGATTCCCGATTTATGTGGGCGAAGAAGAGGAAGCGGTTAATAAGCAAACTTCACTTTGGCGCACCGCAAAATCGGAATTGGATGAGGCAAAATATAAGGATTTTTATCGCCAAATCACGATGGATTTTGAAGAGCCGCTTTTGCATATCCATCTCGTGACGGATGCGCCCGTGCAAGTTTACGCGCTTCTTTATCTGCCCAGCAAAGGCGAGCGTGGTATGTTCTCGCTTCGCAAAGAAGATGGTTTGCAACTTTATTCGCGGAATATCCTGATTGACGAATATAACAAGGATTTGCTCCCCGAATATCTGCGATTTGTACAAGGCGTGGTGGATTCGGAAGATTTGCCGCTGAACGTCTCGCGCGAGACGGTGCAATCGGTGGGCTTGCTCCCGAAATTGAAGAAAGTCGTGACGGGACAGGTTTTGCGGGCATTGAAAGATCTTGCGAAGAAAGATGTTGAGAAATACGAAACCTTCTGGCAGGAATTTGGTGTTTATCTGAAACAGGGGATTGCCGCCGAGCCGATGGGTACTGAAAAATTGCATCCGCTTTTGCGTTTTAAGACGAATTTGGAACCCGAAAAATGGTCCTCGCTCGATGAATATGTAGAGCGGATGGGCGAGGAGCAGAAAGAAATCTATTATCTGGTTGGCGATGATCCGCAAGCGGTTTTGCGAAGCCCGCATTTGGATTATTTCCAAGCGCAGGGCGCGGAAGTTTTGCTTCTAACCGACCCGATGGATTCATTTATGCTGATGGGCTTGCATAAATATAAAGACTTTGAGCTGAAAAATATCGCTTTATCGGAAGTTGATTTACCCGAAAAAGATGAGACAGACGAAGCGGAAGCCATCCCTGAGGAGAGTTTCAAAAGTTTGATTGAGAAATTCCAAGAAGTTTTAGGTGAACGCGTTACCGAAGTTCGCGCCAGCAAACGACTTTCGCAATCTGTGGCGAGATTGGCAGACCCCGAAGGGAGCTTAAATCCCGAAATGCAACGCGTTTATAAGTATTTGGGCAAAGAATACGAAGTCCCTAAGAAAATTTTAGAGCTTAACCCCACGCATCCGATTTTGAAGAATTTGAGCGATGCGGACGCCGATTTGCAGGCTTTGGTCATCGAGCAGATTTACGATAGTGCGCTTTTGGTGGAGGGTTTGCATCCCGACCCCTCGAGCATGGCAGAGCGGATTCAGCAGTTAATGGAGAAGGCGTTGGGGGAGTAAATCCGCAGATTGTCTGAAATAATTAATCTTGAAAAATAGATTACCGCAACTTTCGCGCCGATTAGCGAAGATTAGCGGATAAAAAAAGCCCCGATGTTCATCGGGGCTTTCGTTTATTCGTACTGCCTACTTCTCCATTTTGGGATTCCAAACTTCCCAAACTTTGCCGACTAAATCGGGACCAGGTTTCAGAGTCGCATCACCGGGTTCCCAGCCTGCGGGGGTTACTTCAGCGGCATTGGTCTCACGAACAAGTTGATAGGCTTTAACTTGGCGGATAGTTTCAGCAAGTTTCCGTCCAACAGGCGGTGTTAAAACTTCCATTGCCTGAATAACGCCGTCTGGGTCAATGATAAAGCGACCGCGCATCTCTACGCCATCAGTTTCGTTATAAACGCCGTAAAGCGTACCAATCTCACCGCCTGTATCAGATGCCATGTGGAAGGGAACGCCTCCATCTACCATCTTGGAAAGTTCTTTATCATTCCACATCTTGTGGACGAATTTGCTGTCTACGCTAACAGAAATTACTTCAACGCCTAAGTCTTGCAATACATCATATTTGTCGGCGACCGCCGAGACTTCGGTCGCTCAGACAAAGGT
>JAOZOM010000073.1 GCA_029933275.1 Anaerolineales bacterium
AAAAGCTGCGCCTTTTCAGGCAAACTTTCTGCAAAAATATATTCACGAGAAGAATGTAAGCCTTCCCCAACTGTTCCCAACCCATCTAAAACGGGGATTCCTAAAGGCGCGACAAAATTGGCATCCGAAGCCCCGCCGGTGCCGCCAGCCTTAAGATTCATCCCGATTTTCTTTGCAATAGTCTGCGCTTTTGCGAAAGTAGCTTCCATCGTCTCATCAAAAGGCATCGGAGGACGGTTAAGTGCGCCATTTATCTCAAGCGATGTTCCTTCTAAAACGGGAGATAAGGCTTGTATTGCGCTATTAATGCGTTCATATTCTCGGGATTGCAAAAGACGCAAATCTACCTCTACCTCAGCAAACTCGGGGACAACATTACTCGTTGTCCCGCCACGAATTGTCCCCACATTTAAGGTGGTCTCTTTCTCGTAATCAGTCAGTTTCTGGATAGCCAAAACCTGATGAGCCATTTCCTCAATTGCATTCCGCCCATCTGCGTGTGCGCCGCCAGCATGAGCCGCTCGTCCATGCGCTCGGATATTAAAAGTCCCCACGCCTTTGCGCCATGTTTTCAACGAACCATCCAATAATGCCGGCTCGCAAACCAAAACTAATTTTGCTTGCGCCGCTAGTTTCTCAATTAATCCCCGCGAAGTTGCACTGCCCGTCTCTTCATCTGATGTAAAAAGGATACTTACCGGACAATTTGGCATTTGATTCTTCTCAAGCAAAAGAGAAAGTGCCATGAGCGCAATAACCAAACCACCTTTCATATCCAGTACGCCTGGACCAAAAATCTTATCGTCTTTTTCGTAAAAAGGCATCGTTTTCAAAGTCCCTAAAGGGAAGACGGTGTCCATATGTCCAAGTATTAGGATGCCTTTCTCCCCCAGATTGGATTCCCCCCATTGAGCAACGATATGATTCCCTGCGTTTTTTTGCGGATGATGAAACAGCTTCGCTCCCAGATTTAGGCTTGCTTCCGTTAAAACAGCCCCGACGCGATCCACAGCTTTTTTGTCGTTTGTTGGCGATTCTGTTTCTACAAGTTGCTTGAGTAATGCAACCATTTCAGCTTTCTTTATCATATTTTCCTCGTGAAGAATAATAGAGGAGCTTTTTCCAACCCGCTCCGATACAAGAGTTGAACATCAAAGAAAAGTAAAAGACGCACCGTCGATAATGGGCGCGCCTTGAACACCGAATTGTACCTCTCCCGCGTAGAGAAGACAACTTGCTCCAAAGGATAAAAACCTTTAGAATGAAACCATCTTACTCTGCCCTCAACGCATAATGGATTGTCTATGATGGATTTACAGGAATTTGGAAAAAGTCTCACCGCTAATCTCGAAAAAGTAATTATTGAAAAAAAAGACGCACTGGATTTGGCTTGAAGTGCATAATGAAAGCCCTCTTCCCGTTTCGGCGGGATTGTGCCTTTTGGTGGGCATTAAACGAAAAGAAAAATGCTCTTATCTCGCCCGCGTTTGACTTACTCGATAGTGGTATTATTGGACGCGGAATCATTCGGTAGCGCAGAGGGCAGTCTTGCTCTTGAAGAAAGTTTGCAAAGAATTAATATACCCCTCTGTCGCGTAGTTTGTGACGATGGTTTGGAGCAGGCACTTTCTAATTGTAGGTAAAAATATTGGTAATTGCATCAATCTAAGTAAGCATCCATAAATAAGTTCCTGATTTTTTTTACCACAAAGTCACAAAGAGCACGGAGAAATTCTTTGTGACCACAGAGAAAAACTTTGTGTACTCTGTGGCTTTGTACCCTGTAGGGCATATATGGTGTGCTTTTCGGGAAGTAGTTTTTAGACGGTTACTAAGTGATGGCATTTTTTTAGAGGAGAATCATTCATGACGCGCGTTGTTCATACTTTAGATTTGAATTTTCTTAACAGACAAGAAGCGATTGCCGCGTATCTTATCCCTCATTCGGAAGGGGCGGTTCTTGTCGAATCGGGACCAGGCTCTACTATTGAGGCATTAAAAGCAGGTTTAGCGGAGCATGGTTTGACTGTAGACGATCTCACCCATGTTTTCTTGAGTCATATTCATCTTGACCACGCGGGCGCGGCAGGTTGGTTAGCGCAACAAGGTGTTAAGGTTTGCGTGCATCCCGTTGGTGCGCCGCATATGCTTAATCCTGAGAAGTTGATTGCGAGTGCAACGCGAATTTATCAAGATAAAATGGATTTTCTCTGGGGAAAATTTCTCGCTGTGCCGAAAGAGCAATTAATTGTTGTCGAAGATGGGCAAAAAATCACGGTTGGCGATCTTACGCTGACCTCCATCCATACTCCGGGACATGCTGAGCATCATATATCTTGGGGCATTGAAAATGATATTGTCTTTACCGGTGATATTGGCGGTGTGCGGATACCGGGTTACGATTATGTTCGCTTGCCGCTTGTGCCGCCGGAATTGCATCTCGAAAAATGGCACGCTAGTCTTGAAAAATTACTTACTCTGCATTTCAAGCGCGTTGCTCCGACCCATTTTGGGATTTTTGATGATGCCGAAAAGCACCTCCATGCGGCGATGCTTGCCGTTGACGAGACCTCCGCTTGGTTGGATGAAGTAATGCCCGCCGATCCGACTATTGAGGAGTTAGGGGAGAAAGTTGTCGTGTGGATGTTCGAGCAAGCGCGGGCAAAGGGCGTGAACGAGGAGACGCTTCAAGTGTATGAGATCGCGAATCCGCTCCACATGTCCGCTACAGGATTATCCCGTTATTGGAGGAAATTCAGGCAACCAAAATAGTGTTTTAACCTGATTGGTATTTCCCCTCTCTCTATGAAGGTAGTGAAATACCAATGCGGATATTTTATTCATGCCTCTCGACTGCGTAGCGCTCGAGGCTTCAATCAAGAGGTGAAAAATGAAAACGCAAGATTTTGTACAATTGGAAGAAAAATACGGGGCGCATAATTATCATCCTTTGGATGTGGTGATTGAAAAAGGGGAAGGTGTTTGGGTATACGATGTGGAGGGGAAGAAATATCTCGATTGTTTGAGTGCGTATTCTGCTATAAATCAAGGGCATGTTCACCCGAAAATTTTGGCAGCTTTGCAAGAGCAGGCGGCAAAGTTGACCTTGACCTCGCGCGCATTCCGCAATAACCAACTCCCTTTGCTTTATCAGGAATTGGCAGAAATTACCGGCTACGAAATGTCCTTGCCGATGAATAGCGGCGCAGAGGCGGTTGAGACCGCGATTAAATTGGCGCGAAAATGGGCTTATCGAGTTAAGGGCGTGAAACGGCATAATGCCGAAATTATCGTTGCGGATGGAAATTTTCACGGGCGCACGATTACTATCATTTCTTTCTCCAGCGAGAAATTCTATAAAGATGATTTTGGTCCTCTCACGCCTGGTTTTATCTCGGTCAAATATGGCGATGCAGAGGCAATTGACAAGGCGATTACGCCAAATACCGCCGCGGTGATGCTGGAGCCGATTCAAGGTGAAGCGGGCGTGATTATCCCTCCCAAAGGCTATCTCGCTCGCGTAGCGGAGATTTGCAAAGAGAATAATGTGCTTTTTGTTGCCGATGAGATTCAAACGGGATTAGGGCGTACGGGAAAACTCTTTGCTTCTCAGCATGAGAATGTTCGTCCTGATATGACGATTGTCGGGAAGGCTCTTTCGGGCGGATTTTATCCCGTCTCCGCTGTTTTGGCGGATGAGCCGGTGATGGGCTTATTCCAGCCCGGCGAGCATGGCTCAACCTTCGGCGGAAATCCGCTAGGGGCGGCGGTGGCGCGTGCCGCGTTGAAAGTGCTAATCGAAGAGAATCTCGCCGAAAATGCGGATAAACTCGGCACTTATTTCATGGAGCAATTGGCTGAAATTCCCAGCCTGCATGTTAAAGAAGTACGCGGCAAAGGGTTGCTGATTGGCGTAGAGTTAAAACCAGAAGCGAAAGGTGCGCGGCGTTTTTGCGAAGCATTACAAGATCGTGGTATTTTAGCGAAAGAGACGCATGAGCATATTATCCGCTTTGCGCCGCCCTTGGTGATTACCAAAGAGATTATTGATGAGGCATTGCCCAAAATTCGAGAAGTGCTGAATATGGCGTAGTGCGAAACTTATAAGCTATCTGCAGATTTCGCAGAAAAAATAAAAAATTAAGTAATCTGCGGATTTTTTTGAAAAATGTTGTAGCGTGTCGCGTTTTTATCGGAGTTTGTTTTGGGTGAGAGAATTTTTTTAAATGGAAGCAAGCCTAAAACACGCGCGACGCGGCTCTTCATCCTAGATAAGGAGAAAATATGAATATCGGCATTCCCAAAGAAAGACGACCCAACGAGTATCGGGTCGGGTTATCTCCAGCAGGTGTTCGGATGCTTTGTCAGCACGGGCATACTTGCTTTGTAGAGAACGAAGCGGGTAAGGGGGCGGGCTTTAGCAATCTGGAATATGAGCAGGCGGGCGCGAGAATTGTCTTTTCGCCCGAAGAGGTTTTCGGTCGGGCAGATTTGCTTTTAAAAATGGCGCGTCCGATGAAAGAAGAGATCGAGTGGTTGCGTCCGGACGCGGCTTTTGCGGCGTTTTTGCATCTCGCCTCGGCTCGGCAAGATAAACTGGAGCTTTTGGTTAAGAACAATATCACCGCTATCGCGTATGAGCAAATCCAAGAAGCTGATGGAACGCGTCCGGTTTTGCGTCCCTTGAGCCAGATTGGCGGGACGATGGCCGCACAGACGGCAGCTCGGCTTTTACAGAATAAATGGGGTGGACGCGGCATTTTGCTGGGGATGATTCCCGGCGTTCCGCCTGCGGAGGTTGCCATCTTGGGTGGCGGTGTGGTCGGCACTTATGCGGCTCGCGCTTTTCGCGGCTTGGGAGCGCACGTGACCGTACTTGATAACGATATGGACGCTTTGCAGCACATCTCCGAAAATCTTTGCGGTGTGGTAACGATGCTTTCGACTCCGCATAATATCGCCCGCGTAACTGCCTACGCGGATGTTGCGATTGGTGCGGTACTTGTCCCTGGCGAGCGTAGCCCGATTTTGGTAACGCGCGAGATGGTACGCACGATGAAACCGCGCTCTGTGATTTTGGATGTGAGCATTGATCAGGGTGGTTGTTTTGAAACATCCCGCCCGACAACGCACGATAATCCCGTGTATATCGAAGAAGAAGTAACGCATTATTGCGTCCCGAATTTATCGGGTGTGGTAGCGAGAACGGCAACCTATGCTTTTGTAAATGCGGCGACGCCCTATATTTTGGAATTAGCCAACAGGGGGATTCAAGATGCGATTGAAAATGTCCCCGCAATAAAAATGGCTACTAGTGCACATAGCGGGATGGTACAACATTTTGCTGAGGGGAAGAGGTAGCCTATTATGGATTGGAAAACGCGTTATAAAGATCGAATTGTCAGCGCAGAAGAAGCGGTTGAAGTGATTGAATCTGGAAATCGTATTTTTTTGACGGGGAATGTCTCTGTTCCCTATAAGTTACTCAATGCTTTGGTGGAAAAAGCCCCCGCACTGAAAGATGTGGAAATCACCCAAGCCCTTACAGTTGGCGCACCCGCGTATGTTGGACCTGAGATGGAAGGGCATCTACGCGTCAACACGATGTTTATTAGTGGAAATATCCGCGAAGCTGTCCAAAGCGGACGAGCGGACTTTACCCCAGTCTTGCTCTCGGAATTTCCGCTACTCTTTAAAGAGGGACACCTTCCCTTAGATGCCGCGCTGATTCACGTCTCGCTTCCCGATGAGCATGGTTTTTGCAGTCTTGGCGTAGAAGTTGGTCTCACTAAAACGGCAGCAGAATCGGCAAAAATCATCATCGCAGAAGTGAACGACCAAATGCCGCGTACTTTGGGCGATGCCTTCATCCATGTTAGCCGATTAAATTATATAGTGCCAGTAAATTATCCCATTGCAGAGATGGCAATGAGCGATGGAAAGCCTTCTCCCGCGATAGAAAAAATGGCAGCTTATATTGCCGAGTTGATTCCGAACGGCGCAACGATGCAAATGGGGATTGGTGCGGTTCCTGATGCGGTGTTGAAATATCTTTACGATAAAAAGGATTTGGGCGTTCATACCGAGTTGTTTTCGGATGGCGTGATTGATTTGGTTGAAGCCGGTGTTTTAACCAATGCTGCGAAAACGCTCCATCAGGGCAAAATTTTGGCGGGATTCATTCTCGGCTCAAAGCGTCTTTACAATTGGGTGGATGATAATCCGATGATTGAAATGCGTCGCACGGAGTATGTGAATGATCCCTTCGTGATTGCACAGAATGAGAAAATGGTCGCCATCAATTCGGCGATAGAAGTGGATTTAACGGGGCAAGTTTGTGCCGATAGTATTGGTCCGAAACTCTACAGTGGCGTGGGCGGACAACTCGATTTTATTTACGGCGCATCCCGCTCGAAGGGCGGCGTGCCGATCATTGCCCTGCCCAGTGATACGACCACGCGTAGCGGGAAACGCTTTACACGTATTGTGGGCATGTTGAAGCGGGGAGCCGGTGTAGTTACAACGAGAAACCACGTTCGCTATGTGGTCACGGAATTTGGTGTAGCGGACTTATATGGTAAAACCATCCGCGAACGCGCTCAAGCCCTGATTGGCATCGCACATCCCGATTTTCGGGCGGATTTGAAGAAGCAGGCGCGAGAGTTGAATTATTTTTAACCCTCTCTGCCCTGAAGGGAATCTCCCCAAAATTCTAAAAGTGGAATTTTGGGGAGAAAAATAATCAAGACACTATCTATCCTCGCTCTGCTTGCTCTCTCCCTCGCAAAACGGAGCGAGGATAAATTATGGTAAAAAGGAAATCCTCTATGCAACGTAAAGCTAAAATTGTCGCCACGATTGGACCCGCATCTGATAGCGAAGAAAAACTGGAGGCTTTGATTCTCGCCGGAATGAATGTGGCGCGTTTGAATTTTTCGCATGGTACGCACGAGGAACATGCCGCTCAAATTGTAAAAATTCGTAAAATTTCAAAGAAGTTGGGGTGTTCGGTGGGGATTTTGCAGGATTTACAAGGTCCGAAAATTCGCGTGGGGCAACTCTCTGCGCCGATGCACTTGGAGGTGGGGGAGCATATTCGCTTTTATGCAGTAGGGGATAATGCTCCGGGTGGTGCGGAGAAAAGCATCCCTGTAGATTTTCGCGAGCTTTTCGATTCTGTCCACGCGGGAGATCCGATGCTGTTGGATGACGGGCGGCTTTCGCTGATTGTTGAGACGGTGCATGGGAACACTCTTTTGGCAATCGTTCGCGTGGGGGGAGAATTAAGCTCCCATAAGGGAATCAACCTTCCCGGCGTGCGTTTGCGGGTGTCCGGGTACACATCTAAAGATCAAGCCGATCTTAAGTTTGGGGTTGCGCAAGGCGTGGATGCGGTCGCCGTCTCCTTTGTCCGCACCGCGCAGGACGTGACCGAAGTCCGCGAGGCAATGGAAGGATTTGCCGAGGGAGTCCCCGCACCGATGTTGATTGCAAAACTAGAACGCCCTGAGGCGATAGATAATCTCGATGCGATTCTCGGCGTTGTGGATGGGGTGATGGTGGCGCGCGGCGACCTGGGGGTTGAGTTGCCTCCCGAGCAAGTGCCTGTTCTCCAAAAGCTGATTATCAGCAAAGCCAGCGCGCGGGCGAAGTTGACTATTACCGCGACCCAAATGCTAGAGTCGATGATTCATAATCCGCTCCCGACGCGAGCGGAGGCATCCGATATTGCGAATGCCGTTTTTGACGGGACGGACGCGGTGATGCTCTCCGCGGAAAGCGCGGCGGGCGAATATCCTGTGCAGTCGGTGGAGATGATGGCGCGGATTATCTGCGAGGCAGAGGCGCATAGCCAAGAATGGGAGCGGGTTTTAGAGCGGCGGCGAGGATTAGGGGAAAGTGACGCGGCTTCTTTATCACGTGCCGCGTATGAATTGGCAAATGATGAAGATGTGACCGCTATTGCGGTTTTTACCGCACAAGGTAGTACGGCTTGGCTGGTCTCGAAGATTCGTCCTGCTAAACGAATTTTGGCGTTTACTCCCTTTGAGAAAACGTATCAGAAATTGGCTTTTTTATGGGGCGTTTATCCGCAGTTGGTGCCTTTTTCTAATACTTTAGAAGAGATGATTGGGCATGTGGACTCGGCTCTATTAGAAAGCAATGTTGCGCCGGGGAAACAGGTTGCGCTGTTATGCAGTTTTCCGGTTGGGGCGATGAAGTCGCCGAATATGGCGTTATTACATACGGTGGGGGAAGTGGAGTAAGGTGTTTTTATCCGTAGATTGGGCGGGTTTCGCAGAAAAAAATCTCTAAAGTCCTCGTTCTTTTGTGGAGCGAGGACTTTTGCTTTATTTCTTG
>JAOZOM010000321.1 GCA_029933275.1 Anaerolineales bacterium
CCTTTAGTTTTTTAATTTAAAATAAATCCAAATGGTGCCTAAATTGGGCACCATCCGTTAGACCGTTTCGAGAACAAGATCTTGGATAATCCCGTTCCACTTACTGCCATCCCATACCGCGAAGAACCCATTCTTGTGAATGAATTTCGCTCCTCGGCTCTCCTCAGAGATCTTGATAAAGTCTGTGTTGACTGTTATCTTGATCTCATCCGTCTGGGGATCGAGGAAGACAGATCCCCAGACGTCGTCTCCGTGGACTTTTGTCAGGTCGTTCAACCCAACGTACTCGTCCACCGAAGCGAACTTCGCTTGAAGGCGTCCATCGTCAACATCGACGCCGATTATCTCAGCCTTCTTGGCACGTTCAATAAGAATCGCTTCTTTTGCTTCGCGCGCTTCGGCAGCCGCTTCAGACAAGCGTTCAAAGACCTCCCCGGAAGGACCGTGTATCTTGCGAGAGATTAGTCCGCGGAGGATCTCCTCCGCAAAATCCAATGCGAGGTTAAATGCTTCTTTCTGTTCTTTGCCATGAACATTTAAAGCATTCAAATCCGAGATCCATCCGAGGGATTCATCCCAAGGATTTTTGGAATCATAGCCGACCCGAGTGTCGCGAGCGTCGACTTGTCGAGCGAATTCCCAAAGACGACTCGGTAACGGATACATCCCATTAAATGTTACGTTGCCAAGCTTGCTTTGAACGAACGCAAGCAATAGACCAAAGGCGGAACGTCCGTGGACGTCATCACCGCCTTGGTGGTGATCGAAACGGAGGGATTCCGGATCATGAATCCCCCCAACATCGATCACGACGTCGCATGTATCCAGGATAGCCTGGATTCTGGTGCGACGGATTTTCATGTCCACTCCGAGCACTCTCAAGAGAGCCAGCGCGTAGATTTCATCCGCGTGGAAAATCGCCGGATGGGTTCCAACCTGCAGCAGGTTGGAACCGAAGACCGCCTTAAAAAACCCATCCAAAAATTTAAAATTATTTTTCATGTTTACTCCTTCTAAAAAACATGGGACTTTAACCCTGTGTTGGCCGGCTTTTCAACCGGCGCATATGCGTATTTAACTGCGTTTGCCGGTGCCTGGGACGCCCCCCTGACACACTCGACCCCTGTCGAGAAGATCGGTCGAGCCGATCTCAATGAAGCCTTTCGACTTCTTAGCCTTTGCAGGCACCTTGCGACGGACGCGTCCGGCGCATTTGTAACAACGTCTTGACCCCCAGGAGATCTCTCTCCCACAATCACAGCAAGTGCTACGTCTAGCGCTTACCGGCTGAGTTTCCAGTCTCTCAGCTAAAACCCTCGCCGCCTTGCGAGCGGCAAAGAACACCTCATCCCCATCCTCGGGGGTCACAGCTCTCGCGCTAGCGAGAAGCTCCTCGTTCTGTGTCAGAGACAACCCGGAGGTATGAATCCCTTCCCAGAAACTGGCGGTTTTTTTGAGGGCCGCTACCTCTTCGTCGAACTTTTTCATGATTACCTCCTATTTGAATCATGGGACTTTAACCCTGTGTTGGCCGGCTTTTCAACCGGCACATAAAGGAAGTTAAGCTGATTCAAATGTCAGCTTATAAACCTCCTTTTTTTTGGGAATCTGAGGGAGCTTCAGCTCCCTCAGAATGTCAGATATACCACCGATGAAGGTGATATATCCGACATCATGTCTTTTGAGACGCATAGCGTCTCTTTCCCTCTTGGTGAGGTATACCACTGCCTCACCTTTATTAATTATCATTTTCATAATATCTCCTTCTTAGATTATGAGGGACTTTAACCCTGTGTTAGCCGATATAACCCATAGGCTGGTGGTTTTAACGTCTTTTCCTTGACGCTGAAATCAAGTTGCCAGCTACATTAAACCCACGCGGGCAAATGTTTTACTAATCTTTCAACGAAGGCAAATTTCGTTGAAAGAACTTTTTCTGTGTCTTCTTTTTCGGCATATCCCCTTTTGAAACTAACAATAAATATATGTATTTCGTCAGTCTCAAGGCCGACAGCGGCCAATCTAAAAAAACTATTGGACTCATTCCCTTCTATATAGAAGAAGGAAATGTCTTCTGTCATTTCCTTTGAGGCTAACTCAAGCGCTTTAGCTTGAGCCAGAGCGCTTTGTTT
>JAOZOM010000322.1 GCA_029933275.1 Anaerolineales bacterium
TAAAATCCGCTTAATCGCATCCACAGAAGCACATCCCCCAAAACTATCTGCCCGAAAAGCCTCTTCACATTTCATGCGTTGGATGATAGCATTGAAACTATCCGTTTGCAATAATCCATCAAAAGTCAGACTTGCATAAACAAGGAGCCACCTCTATAATATAGTTATCGACAGAATCAAGGGTGAACTTTTATGAACTTAGATCAATTAGAAGAACGGCTACAAGCCCTCATTGAGGTGCATCTTCTTAACTACTTGCCAATTAATAAAAAGGCTAATGTGGTTGCACAGCAATTAGCAGCGGCAATGCAAAATAATCTCAAAAAAGATGGGGATAAAGAGATTGCGCCTCATGCTTATACGCTCGCGGCGCACCCCGATTTAATTAAAGAATGGCGAGGTGACACCGAGTTAATTAACAATTTTAAGGAGACATTGAAAGCGATTGCGTCTGAAGCTAATTTGGATTTCGCCGCGACGCTCTCCTTTTCGCTTGCTTCTGATCCCGAACTTGATACTGACGAAATAAAGATTCTCGTCTCCGAACACGTAGACGAGATCACCAATACCAAAGGCATGGAATCGCAAAAAACAGACGAAACGCCCGCCGAACAAATTCCCAATAACGCTTTTCTGATCATTCACGGCACAAAAGTTTTCCCGCTTACACAAGCTGTGGTTAATATCGGTCGCCGTATGGAAAATACGCTAACGATTGACGACCCGCGTGTTTCACGCAACCATGCTCAATTGCGGGCGGTAAACGGTCATTTTGTGATTTTCGACCTCAACTCCACCGGCGGGACTTATGTGAACAGCCAACGCTCGCATCAATCCGTTCTTTACCCCGGCGATGTAATTTCGCTGGCAGGCGTTCCTCTCATCTACGGACAGGATAATCCCCCGCATCGAGCAGACCTTCGAGAGACGACTCCTCTCAATTCATCCGCTTCTTCAGAACGGCAGACAGCGATACTTCAGGATACGGCTAGTCTCGAAAAAAAGAAAAAATAATGAGCGGTCCTATTTTGCTCGCTCTACGCCTCGGCATGACTCTCAGCCTATATTTTTTTATAGGCTGGGCGTTTTTATTTTTATGGCAAAATTTTAAAGTAGAAAACGCTTTATTAGCCACGCGAAAAACCCCTCCCTTGACGCTCACCTTCGAAGATGTCCACCAGAACGAAAAAACAATTGATTTTAGCGATCCCGAAATTATGCTTGGACGCGACCCACATTGCGAAGTTTGTCTCGAAAACGAAACAGTTTCTGCACGACACGCGCGCTTAAGTTATCATCACGGGCAATGGTGGTTGGAAGACTTAAAATCCACAAACGGGACAACGCTAAACGGGGGCAAAGTTGAAACACCAACTATCGTGATTGATGGCGATGAAATCCACTGCGGCAAAGCATTTCTAATGGTGCGACTTGGCGTTGGCAATTTATCACAGAAAACTTTGACAATTTAAAAAAATTCCATACATCAGGAGAATAGGATGAGCAAAGACATTTCCCTCGCCATCATCGGCGGCTCCGGCTTATATGCCATGCAAGGACTCGAAAATAGTGAAGAGCGAAAAGTCTCCACGCCTTTCGGTGAACCTAGCGCACCAATTATCATCGGGAGTTTAGAGGGGCAACGCGTCGCATTTTTAGCACGGCATGGGATTGGGCATCATCTCAACCCTAGCGAGATTAATTACCGCGCCAATATCTACGCCCTAAAATCACTCGGCGTGGAGAGAATCGTCAGCGTGAGTGCGTGCGGCTCATTACGCGAAGATTACGCCCCCGGCGTGATTGTGATACCCGACCAGCTTTTTGATATGACTAAAAACCGCAAACAGACATTTTTCGAAAATGGGCTGGTTGCCCACGTCAGCGTTGCGGATCCCTTTTGCCCCGACCTTTCTGCACAAATTCTAGAATCCGTCCAAAAAACGGGAGCAACCGTCCACGCGGGCGGCTCCTTCATCACCATCGAGGGACCGCGTTTCTCCACCCGCGCCGAATCGAATACTTTCCGTGCTTGGGGGATGTCTATCATCGGGATGACAGCTTCTCCCGAAGCCTTTCTCGCCCGTGAAGCGGAAATCTGCTACGGCGTGATGGCGCATG
>JAOZOM010000323.1 GCA_029933275.1 Anaerolineales bacterium
GGCAAACAATGCCAATCGGGCGCATCTCCCAGCACGTCACAAATTTCAAATGCACCGCTTTTTTGCCCTTCAATGCGATAAGGATTAATCGAATTGACCAACGCCAACGGCGTTTTTTCGGTAATTTCGACCACCATCGAGAGCGCATCATCAAAAGAGCCTTCAATTTGAATCACCTGCGCGCCGTAAGCGATTGCGCCCGCCAATTTTCCCGCGGCAACCTTCCCTTCAGGGATGAGTACCACCGCGCGGATTCCCGCCCTCGCGGCGTACGCCGCGGCGGATGCCGCTGTATTGCCGGTTGAAGCGCAAATCACCGTTTTCGCGCCGCGCCCCACCGCTTCGCTGACCGCCGCGGTCATGCCGCGATCCTTAAAAGAACCGGTCGGGTTCAGCCCCTCGTATTTCACGAAAATCTCCGCCGCACCCAACTCCCGCGCCAAACGCGGCATCGGAATCAGGGGCGTATTTCCCTCCAAAAGCGCAATCGGGCGCGTATGGGCGGGTAAATCGAGCAAATGACCGTAACGGTCGAGAACACCTTGATAAGACATGAAAGCTCCTCCGAGAATATCTAAATTTTTCCCATTATAATCCCCACCATGAAAAAAATCACTTGGCGCGTCCCCGCCACCTCCGCAAATCTCGGTCCCGGCTTTGATTGTCTCGGATTAGCCCTCGACCTCTATAATGAAACAACTTTTTCACTCGAAGGAGATTCTCTTTTGGTTGAAATTGATGGAGAAGGGAAAAACCTGCTTCCGCTTAACGAGCAAAATCTCATCTTGAAGTCTTTTCTCCACCTCTATCATCGAGCGGACGCGCCTGTCCCACGCGGGCTACGCGTTACCTCAACGAATTCTGTCCCCGTCAGTTCCGGGCTAGGATCGAGTGCTTGTGCGATTTTGGCGGGGCTACTCGGCGCAAACTCCCTTCTCGATGAGCCCTTTTCGCGTGACGAAATTCTTTCTCTCGCCACCGAGCTAGAGGGGCATCCCGATAATGTCGCACCCGCGCTGATGGGCGGATTGGTCGTCTCGGCGCAAAAAGGGGAGCAGATTTTTACCCGAAAATTACCCCTCGCTGACTGGGAAATGGTCATCGTCACACCAAATGTGGTTTGGACAACAAAAGAAGCCCGCGCCGCGCTCCCCAAACAAATTCCGCTTGCAGACGCGGTCTTTAATATCGGGCGGACAACTTTGCTCACGCAAGCCCTCGCCGAGGGCAATCTTCCGCTTTTGCGCGAGATGATGGAAGATAGGTTACACCAAGCCTATCGCCTCGCCAAGATTCGGGGTGCGGAATCAAGCCAAAATTCCGCGCGCGATCTCGGCGCAGCGGTTGCCCTCTCTGGTGCGGGACCGAGTCTAATTGCTTTTGCCGCGCCGAATCAACTCGAAGAGGTCGAAGCTGCGCTTTTATCCAGTTTTAGAAAAGAGGGGATAGAGGCGCAAATCCGAAGAGCGCGCCCAAATTTAGAAGGGTGTAGCAAACACCGAGTGTTTTAAAAACACTCGGTGTTTTTCTTCTTAAAGTTTCGGCAAGACAATCGACTGCTGCCCCTGATATTTGCCTTTTTTATCGGCGTAAGACGTTTCGCACTCCTCATCCGCTTCAAAGAAGAGAACTTGCGCCAAACCCTCGTTGGCGTAAATTTTTGCGGGGAGCTGAGTGGTATTCGAGATTTCGAGAGTCACGAAACCTTCCCATTCTGGCTCAAAGGGGGTCACGTTGACGATGATGCCGCAACGCGCATAAGTGGATTTGCCGAGACAAATCGTGAGCACGCCACGCGGAATACGAAAATACTCAACCGAGCGGGCGAGCGCAAAAGAATTTGGCGGGATAATGCAAGTGTCGCCCTTGAATTCAACCATCGACTTAGGGTCAAAATTTTTCGGGTCAACAACTGCGGAGTGGACATTCGTAAAAATCATAAATTCATCGGCGACGCGAATATCATAGCCATAAGATGAAACACCGTAAGAAATCACGCCATCACGGACTTGATCTTCGACAAATGGCTCAATCATTTTTTGTTCAACGGCTACTTTTCTAATCCAGTGGTCGGGTTTTAATCCCATTTTTTCTCCTTGTGGGTTGGAAAGTTGAA
>JAOZOM010000324.1 GCA_029933275.1 Anaerolineales bacterium
TTCCGCTCGCGTTCCCCATAAATCGGCATGATAAATTTTGGCTGTACCCGATTTATTAGGTTTCTTTATAAAAATGCCAATCGCTACCCCTTGTTGAATATCAAAGACATTTTCATCTTTGCTTCCATCGGGAGAAACCTCTTTCTTTTTTGAATTCCCGTGCAAATCTAAAATATAGATTTCGTCAAAAGTTTCTATCAAAGATTGGCGCATCCCACGAAAAGTGGGATTATCGAGATAGCCGTGATTGCTGATAAATGCGACAATTCCACTGCCACTTTGTTCAACTCTCCATTGGGCAAAGCGAATAAATTTCACATAATCATCTTGAAGCCATTTTGGGTTGCTCTCGCCCAAAGGTTTGCCATCTACTTCATAATAATTACTGGTTTTCGTGCCATCGGGCAGTTTTCCGCGCAATAAATCGCTAATCCATTTTCCTTTATTTGCGCTATGCCCAGAATAAGGCGGATATCCCATCACGACCAGCACGGGCAAATGACGTTTGACTTTATTGGCGGCTATGGTTTCATCGGAAACCCATTGCGTAAAGAGGGGCAAGCCGGTCATTTCGTGGGCTTCTTCCAACGCATCCGTCAGGTAGATGCCGAGGCGTTCTCCCTCGCCGGGGATATAGGAAAACGCACTCGAGTCGGGGGCGGGTAAATCGCGTCCAGCCAGTTGCAAGCTCAATTTGAAGTGCGCCACGGCGTAGGGCGCCATCAGCAGTTCAAATCCAAATAAACGCGGCAGCAGGTGATTCTTCACATATCCCGCCCACATCCCAGCATTCCCCGCATCTATAAATTGTTGGCGAATATGGTCAATCACGGCGTAGAGAAAAGTGCCCGTGCCTGTGGCGGGGTCTAGCACCAAAACTTTATGGCTCTCAATTTCTTTGCGAACATCCTTTTTGCCCTTCACTTTTAGGCTGGGGTCGTAATTGGGAATTTTGATTTTAGCGCTATCGGCTAAACCCTGCGGGGTATTGAAGCGGGTTTTGAGCAAATGGTCTACCGAGCGCACAATATAACTGACGACCGGCTCAGGGGTGTAATAAACGCCGCGCGACTCGCGCAATTTGGGGTCGTAAGCGGCAAGAAAAGTTTCGTAAAAATGCACAATCGGGTCTTCCTGCCGCGTGCGTTTGCCAAAATCGCTCAGCACGGCATCCATATCGGTATTTGCCAGCAACTCGACCAAATCGTTCACGAAAGAAGCAAAAGGCTCATCGTCTAACTCTACGCTCGTAATTTTAGAGAAAAATCGGCGCAAAAAAGGGTTCGATTTAGGAATCAGCTTCTGCGCTTCGTGGCGGCTAAAATTCTCTGGCGTAGTATCCATCATCCGCGCCGAGAAAAGCCCATAAGCCAAAGTTTGCGCCACCATATCGGCAAAATCGGCGCTGCGCTCGGGCTGCTCCAAATCGGCAATCAGCACCTGCGCAAACGCTTCCCGCCAACCCTTGAGCAAATTGGATGCCTGCTCGGTCTCAAAAGCGGTGATGATAATATCTCGGATGATATGCGTCAGCCGCGCCATCCGCTCTGCAAGGTCTTTGGGAGTCGTGACTGCTTCTGTTTGGTGGGATAAAAAACTGCGGAGCAAACTTGAGACCAATTTGATACCGTCTTTTTCACTTTTTAGCCGACCCCCAGAGGTGGTGCGCGCCAAACGCGCCTCCGCGCGTAGTTCCCCATCAACATACCAACGAAACTCAAGATAATCGGTCAGAATCAAATTGCCCAATGCGTGTCTGTAGCGTTTCAACTGCTCCCCGCGCTCAATCTCGTGTAACGATTTCCCCACATCCTTTGCCTCTATATAGCCGATCGATAAATCATTGCGTGTGATGATGTAATCCGGCGCGCCGCAGGCAATTCGTTTCGGCTCGTTGGTTGCGATAATGCTCTCATCCAATTCTTCGAGAAGCGTTTTTAACGCTGGGCGGTGCGTATGCTCAGTTGCATTTCCCGCTTTGAGCGAGTTTTCGATATTTTTGAGATATTGCTTGAAGATATTAGACATGCTTTTCCCTTTTCTATTTCCCCTTCATCTCCAACACAAAATCAAAGGGGAACTCAGCGATCCGTTCAAAAGTGCCTGCTCAAGT
>JAOZOM010000325.1 GCA_029933275.1 Anaerolineales bacterium
CATTCACATGCGGTTTTGATCGATCAAACTTTTCCTTTGCCATCTCTTTCTCCTTCTTAAAAAAACTAATCCAATAATTACTTTAATATATCTTCCATTACAGAAGCCGTAACCGGCGCGTAATGGTCAAATTCCATCGAGAAAACGCCGCGTCCTTTGGTGCCTGAGCGCAAATCAGTTGCATACCCAAACATTTCCCCAAGAGGAACCATAGCGCGTACTGCCTGAGCATTACCAGGACGCATTTCCATTCCGCCAATATTGCCACGGCGGCTATTCAATTGTCCCATAATATCACCAAGATATTCTTCAGGGACAACAACTTCTACCTTCATCATCGGCTCAAGTAAAATTGGTTTCCCTTTTCTGACACCTTCACGGAACGCCATCGAACCAGCGGTTTTGAATGCCATTTCACTTGAATCAACTTCGTGATAAGAGCCATCAATTAAGGTTACTTTTATATCCGTAACTGGATAGCCCGCTAAAACGCCGCTTTCTGCTGCACCCATTACACCTTTTTTGACAGCCGGAATATATTCACGCGGGATAGACCCACCGTAAATTTCATCCTCAAAGAGAATGCCGCTACCACGCTTTCCTTGCTCCATTTTCAAAACAACATGAGCATACTGACCATGCCCACCGCTTTGTTTCACATGGCGGTAGTCAATTTTTTCCACAGTCCGAGTAATAGACTCGTGATAAGCCACACGCGGACGACCGATATTTGCTTGCACCTTAAATTCGCGCAATAATCGATTTACAAGCACGTCCAGATGCAACTCACCCATCCCTGAAATAATCGTCTGACCGGTATCCTCATCTTTACGAACACGGAAAGTCGGGTCTTCTTCAGAGAGCTTGTGTAAAGATTTCGACATTCTTTCCTGATCAGCCTGTGTTTTCGGCTCGATCGCCACTGAAATCACAGGATCAGGGAAAGTGATGTTTTCAAGAACTATTTTCTTGTTGTCACAAAGGGTATCGCCGGTAAAAGTTCCTTTTAAACCTAGCACAGCGGCAATATCACCAGAGCGTACTTCAGTCACATCTTCGCGACGATCTGCATACATACGAATCAAACGCCCAATTCGTTCGCGTTTGCCTTTCGTCGTATTTGTGAGAGTCTGCCCTTGTTTCAACACCCCAGAATACACGCGGAAGTAAGCCAAACGTCCAACGTATGGATCGGTGACTATTTTGAAAATCAGTGCACTGAGAGGGGCATCATCCTCGGCAGGCAATTTGATGATTTCAGTCTCGTCATCCGGCGAAACACCTTCCACAGGAGGAATATCCTTCGGGGAAGGGAGATAATCAATAATCGCATCCAAAAGAGGTTGAACACCTTTATTTTTCAGAGCTGTCCCACAAAAAGCGGGAGTAGCCTCGTTAGCAATAACGGCTTTACGAAGAGCGGCTTTTAATTCTGGGATGCTGATATCCTCGCCCTCAAGATATTTCAGAGTGAGATCATCATCCAGCTCTGCCACTTTTTCGATGAGCGTTTCGCGCGCAGCCTCCACTTGCTCTAACATCTCAGGCGGAATCTCAACAACTTTCGGTGTTGCCCCTAATTCATCGTCAAAAATCGTTGCTTTCATCTCCAAGAGATCAACGACACCTTTGAAGTCTGCTTCGCTACCAATTGGTACTTGCAAAGGAATTGGATTTGCCCCCAAACGCCTACGAACCATATCAAGTGTGCGGTCAAAGGACGCGCCAACTCGATCCATTTTATTAATAAAACAAAGACGCGGCACGCCGTAACGATCTGCTTGCCGCCAAACTGTTTCGCTCTGTGGCTCTACACCTTGAACGGCATCAAAAATAATAACGCCGCCGTCAAGAACACGCAAAGAACGCTGCACTTCAGCAGTAAAGTCGATATGCCCAGGTGTATCAATGATATTAATCTGATAACCATTCCATTCGGCTGAAACCGCCGCCGAGACAATCGTGATACCTCGTTCACGTTCCTGATCCATCCAATCGGTAACAGTTGTCCCATCATCCACTGAACCAATTCGGTGTGTTTTGCCTGTATAAAACAGAATTCTTTCTGTTACTGTTGTTTTACCAGCATCAA
>JAOZOM010000074.1:0-3317 GCA_029933275.1 Anaerolineales bacterium
AGTTTTTGGGATACCGCGAAATTCTAAAGAGCTAAAAAAACTTGCTATTTATCCTCATCTAAGGCAAAATCACAGAAAGATGAAAATCCTAGCCCTTAGTGACGAAGTTGTAGATCGCTTATATACCTTAGCCGCAAATCATTATTTTGACGATGTTGATTTGCTCTTAAGCTGTGGTGATTTACCCTATGAGTATCTAGAATATCTTCTCACGATAGCAAATTTGCCGCTTTATTATGTACCTGGAAACCATGATCCAGAATATCAAGAGCTTGTAGGTGATTCAAGAGCAGAGGGTGGCGTTAATCTTGATTTAAAAACCACGCGTTTTGATAATTTCTTAATCGCTGGGGTTGGCGGCAGTATTCGCTATCGTCCAGATGGAATCAACCAGTATACGCAAGCTCAAATTTACGCGCGTATTTTAAAACTTATTCCGACATTATTGCTCAATAAAATTCGTTACGGACGCGCATTAGATATCCTCATCACACATTCCCCTCCTTTTGGAATCCACGATGACAGCGATTCTCACGCGCATCAGGGGCTAAAAGCCCTCAACCTTTTAATCCGATGGGCAAAACCGCGCTACCATTTTCACGGACACACTCATTTTTATAGACAAAATCTAGAATCTTCGATCACGCAATATGGCGAAACAGAAGTGATGAATATTTTTCCCTACAAAATAATTGAGATTGATAATGACTGATTCCCTCTCATCTCGCGTGAGCTCCGATTTCAAGCGAGCGCGTTTCAAAGCATTTTTAAATAACCTTCGGGCTGTGCTCGCAAGACGACCCACCACATTACTATCCTATGCCGAAGTCAGGGAAAAACTTTCCATTGGCGGACCTATTTATCGCGGGGTTGAAACGGTAGACATAAAAAAAATAGTAGGTAGTCTTAACAGATACCATGAATTTGACCGCGCTTTTCTTCCTAAACAAGATAATACATCGCAACGTTGGCAGCGCGTCAATCGCGCCTTCTATAAAGAAATCAGTCTTCCAGCAGTTGTCCTCTACAAAGTTGGTGATGTCTATTTTGTTGTCGATGGGCATCATCGCGTCTCTGTCGCTCGTGAGAAGGGACAACTTTTTATTGATGCAGAAATTCGCGAATGTGCTACAAAAGTCTCTATAACCCCCGATTTACGCCCTGAAGATTTGCAAATACTGGGGCAAAAAGTTGATTTTTTGGAACGCACCAAGCTCGATAAAATCCGCCCGCAAGCCAATATCAAGCTAAATATCCCCGATGGCTTCTCACGTATGCTAGAGCATATCGCCGTTCATCGTTATTTTATGGGATTAGACCTAAAGCGTGATATTCCTGAAGACGAAGCGGTTGCTCATTGGTACGACACCGTTTATCTCCCCATCGTAAAAATCATTCGAGAGCGTGATGTTCTCAAGAACTTTCCCAAGAAAACAGAAGGTGACCTTTATCTCTGGGTGCTCGACCGCCAGCACTACCTTGCTCAAGCAAAAGATTACTCTTTGCTTCCCCCAGATGCCGCCGCACACGATTTTATAGAAAATAAGGGCGATTGATAAATCCGCGCGACTACAGTCATCTATTTATTCAAAACCCATCTCACCAGCCCAAACACCTCCTAATCGGATTCTTTCCTGACCTTCGACTTGCTCCCCCTCCCCGCTCTATTCCTCCCTCGGTACAAACAACACCGCCTCCCCCTCCAATACAACTACCCCATCCTGATTTTCGCAAATTGTTTCAGCCGTGATAATCGGTTTATCCTCGCGAATTTTAGTTATTGTCACTCTTGCCGTGATTGTATCTCCAATAAAAACCGGCGCACGGAAGTTGAAACTCTGGCTGAGATATATGCTCCCCTCGCCGGGCAGTTTCGTGCCTAAAATCGCAGAAATCAATCCCGCCGTCAACATGCCGTGCACCAAGCGACGTTCAAATTGCGTTTGTGCCGCGTAATCATCGTCCAAATGTAGGGGGTTTTTATCACCCGAAATTTCGGCGAAACTTCGCACATCGGTATCGCTAAAAGATTTCGTTAAAGACGCACTATCACCAACTTTTATCATTCTTTTCTCCTTAAATAACGCTTCTCGCAATTATGTCAGAAATTGCTCCACATGTCCATCCTCACGGTTTACTGATTAGCCCGCCCCTGATAGAATTCCCCCCGCTTAACATTTAAACGAAACGAGACCTTACTACATGACCTATAACTTCCGCCTCTTTTGGCGCATGGCATATCGCTCCTTTTTTAAGACCGCCAACACTCCGGGACGCTTAACAAAGAAACGTCTCATTTTCCTCATCCTTTTTTATATTGTTTGGATTCCCGTCACCATCTTCACTTGGATTTGTTTCGGGCTAGACGAAATCTTTTTCCCCGCTTATAAAAATCACCCTGTAGAAAAACCGCTCTTCATCATCAGCAACTATCGGAGCGGCTCCACATTTCTGCATCGCCTCCTCTCTCAAGATCAGAAAAACTTTACCAGTATGCGCACATGGGATATCTACCTCACCCCTTCTGTCACCCAACGAAAATTGGTAGATTTGCTCAAAAAATTGGATAGTCTTTTCGGTAGTCCCATTTATACACTTATCAAAAAAATAGATCAAATGGGATTACAAAAAGTCGCCATTCATCCCATCTCTTTTTTTGAACCGGAAGAGGATGAGAATATCCTCCTGCATAATTGGGCTAGCTTTCTGATTATTTACCTCTTCCCTTTTTTGGATGAAATACCTCCGTATCACTTCTTTGACCGGGACTTGCCAGCCGCCGAAAAACACAGGATTATGGGATTCTACAAGTCGATGCTCCAACGACACCTCTACGCGACTGGAGCATCTCACTTCGTCTCCAAAAACCCATCTTTTAGCGCAAAAATCTCTACACTCAAAGAGTTTTTCCCCGATGCGCGCATCATCTACCTTGTTCGCAATCCCCTCGATATGCTCCCCTCCACCGTCTCTTGGCTCAACTACGCCTGGAACGTTTTCAGCGAACCCGCCGAAAAATATATCTACCGCGATGAAATCTGCGAATTTACCCAGCATTGGTATCGTTACCCCCTCGCGTATTTGGATGCAAATCCCTCCCAAAATCATCTCATCCTCCGCTACGATGACCTAATCCACAATCCCAAAAGTATTATCCGAGATTTCTATCTCCGCTTTGGCTATGACCATCAACACGAATTGGATGAAGCCTTTACCGAAGGCATCAAAGCTACCGAAGCCCGCCGCAGTGCGCATGATTATTCCTACGAAGAGATGGGGTATACTCGCGAGGGCATCATTAAAACCTATCACGATAT
>JAOZOM010000074.1:3417-8159 GCA_029933275.1 Anaerolineales bacterium
AGCGAGCCAAGTAATCTCGCGGAAACGCCCCTTGCTAATCCCGAAGATACACAAGAAATAGAGCCTATTCCCACGCGCCAAGTCCCCGCAGGTTTTGATTGGATGTCTCTCCCCATCATGCCGAAGATGAGCGATACCATCGTAGAAATCTATAAAAGGGGAGTGGAACAAGGGCGTAATCCTGAAAACTTTTCGGTCATTGGCGATTGTCAGGCAATTCCCTTTGTCTTTATGGGACCCATTGGGCGCAGAGAATTATTGCCCTCTAATCAAGAACAATATCTCTGGGATGCGATTGATTATTTCGATTCGTCTTTTGAACACGAGAGTATCACTGCGCGCGGTGGGTTTACCGCCGCATCTATTCTCAACCCCATGCAAGCTGATCCTAGCCAGTGCAAACCCGGAGAAACCCCGTTAACTTGCGAATATAGACTCCATAACCCCGCATTTGTCTTCATCACCTTAGAAACTTGGCTTAATCCTGAAACGGTAGATCGTTACGAATCTTACCTGCGTGAGATTGTCGAATATGTAATTCAGCATGGTAGCGTCCCCATCTTGCTGACCAAAGCGGATTCATCCGAAACAAAAGACGGCGTTCAAATTATCAATCCGGCTATTGCGAAAATCGCGTATGAATATGATATTCCGCTGGTTAATTTTAAGCGCGCCGTTCAATATTTGCCCAATTATGGCATTGACTCTGCACGCGAAGGGTTTCATCTTAGCCAAGAAGGGTACGACCGAAAGAATTTATTAGCTTTGCAGGCTTTATACTTTGCTTGGCAAAAAATCGAAACCGATCTAACTCTCTCTTCACCCTCCTCCCTAACACCAACCGCCACGATAGCACCGATTCCATCTGCTTTGGATTCTGCGCCCTCCGCCGAATTGCTGGCAAATCCCGATTGCGCTGATGGGTGCATTTATTTCGGCTTAGCACAATCTCAAGATGGGGACCTGAGTTTAGAAGGTGTTTTTGCCTACGAATATAATAATAAAGAACTCATTCAAATTTTGCCGGAGGGATTTGATCTACAAGATATTCACTCCAACGGAAGAGATTTGCTGGTCAATTCAGAGAACTTTCTTTACGCGATTAATTTAGACAATTCCTCGAGCAAACTGCTTAGTTCCACCTTTTATTGGTTGGGGGAACAAAGTGCCTATTGGACAGAAAACGACTCTGAAGAAAAATTCGTTTATATAGATAGCGAGGCTCCCTATCGAGGGGATACGGGGCAGGCTATCCGACTTTTTTCTGCCGGAGTTAATCAAACTGTTTTCTTTGAAAGCGGTTCTTGCGAAAGTTTTAATCTTTGTACCAGTGAGGGAATTTACCAACAATCACCCAATCAGGATGCATTGCTTTTAGAGGATACTATTCGCCCTGTTTTTTCTCCCGATGGGCATTGGTACGCATTTCTCAATCCGAACGCGGCGACAGCAGAAAACCACGGGAATATTGATTATTTCTTAATGCAAGACCCAAATCAAGGTATTGCAAGCCGCAGAGTGTTTTACTTACCTGCAAAATCCGGATTTATGGTTTTTCCCGATGTGCGCGCTTATGCTTTCTCTCCACAATCCGACAAACTTTTTATCTACTACGATATTTACAGTGCCTACTATGAAAAATCTTTGCGTTTTGAAACATTTCTCTTAGATCTAAACACGGGGATTATGGAAGAGTATGGAGAAATGTCGGGGAATAGCGGCTCGTTTAGACCCAAAATGATATGGTCTCCCGATGGAGAAAAGATACTCTTTTTCTTGACCGATAAAGTTTCTGAGTCAGAGTATGCTTTGAGCATTTATGAGACGATATTAGGCACAGACGAACATCTCAGCTTAGAAGCTGAGAAAATTTATACCAGTGAAAACTATTTCTACATAACTAATATTGGCTGGCAGAAGCCATAGATTTTTCAAGATACATAATAACTGCGTCAACGAAATGAGAAATTAAAAAATGTGTATTTCGTAAAATTATCACGAAATACACATTACGTTTTTTTACCTCTTTCGTCTTTTCTTTTTTTCAGGTGCAGGGGGAAGTGGTGGCGCAATTTGATATTCTTCTTCCCATTTATCTGCAAAGGGGACTTTGAGAACTTTATAGCGGATTAGGAGCATAATCAAGCCAACCAGAGCCATCGCCGCCGCGACAACGCGGGTTATGCTGGTATCTGTGCCGGGGATGCGCGGTTGGTCGGGGCGGAAGGCTTCGAGGAGGACGCGCCCAATCCCTGCGAGGATGAGCCACGCGGATAAGCCAACACCCGGTTTGTCTTTTTCAGGGTTACGGCGTAGATACCAGATGATTAATCCCGCCGCTAGAAAATTCCAAACCATTTGGTAAGCAAAGGAGGGGTGAAAACGAGTCGATTCGGGGTAAAGACTCATATCGCTATATTGCAAAAGACGATGTTGGGCGTCAATGGGAATGCCCCAGGGGAGGGTTGTTGGCTGCCCGTAGAGTTCTTGGTTGATGAAATTTGCCGGTCGTGCAACAGCTTGCCCCACGAGTGCCGCTGGAGCGAGAGAATCGAGAAGTAGCCAGAGATCAAGTTTATGTTTATTTGCGTACCAATAGAGGGCAAGTGCGCCGAAAACCATCCCGCCGTAAAAGTGCAAGCCGCCCGCAGGGATATTAAGTATCTGCCCAGGATTCTGCATATAGTAGGGATTCCCGCCGAGGGTCGCGTTTGCTACATACCAGAGCCGCGCACCAAGTATCCCTATCGGTAAAAGGACGACGAGCGCATCCCAGAGATAATCCGCATTTTCCCCACGCCGACTCATTTCTTTTGAAGCAAGCCACGCGCCTGCGACTGCGCCAGACATGACGAGAACGCCGTACCAGCGCAAGGCAATCGTTAGGCTCCCAATATTAAATGAAAAGATTACAGGATCAATCATAAGTACCTCTTTTATTTTGAATGGGCGGATTATAACATCGCTTTATCAAGTTTTTTCTTGTGCTTATTTATTATTAATGCTATATTTTGGGTGTCCTTTTTTATTCCCTCGAGGTTAGTCTTTTTATGGCAATTATTCATATCACGCTCTCGTTATATGGTTCTCTGGCTACCTTTGCTGGCGGAAAATATATCGCACAGAAAGTTGTGGAACTCGAAGAAGGTGCCACGGTTCAGGATTTGATGGATCGTTTTGAAATCCCTTATGACCAAAAAAGCTATTTATTTATCAATAATATCCTTTCCGATATGCCCGGTCTTGACGCATCTTTAGGTGAAATTTTGACAGATAATGCTCGTGTCGGCATCTTTTCTCTTCAACACATGTATCCTTACCAGTATCGAGACGGGCTTCCGATGTCTGCATCTCTGACGAAACTGTTAAAAGAACGCGAGGACGGCGCAGTGCACAATACTTATTAAAAACATCTCTTAACCTATTCGGTTAGGATTACCTTATCAAATCGCTATTCAAAAAGGAGAGTACTATGGCAAAACAGGTTCTTCGTATCAACATGAGCGACCTCAAAGCAACTTATGAGGAAATGCCCGAAAAATGGGCACGCTGGGGTGGGCGCGGCTTAACTTCTACTATCGTTATTGATGAAGTAGACCCCACCTGTCATCCGCTGGGACCGAGCAATAAGCTCGTTATCGCTCCCGGTTGGGTTTCGGGTAGTCCCGCAGCTCCCAGTAGCGGACGAACTTCTTTCGGTGCAAAAAGCCCTCTTACGGGTGGCATCAAAGAAGCCAATTCTGGTGGACTTTCGAGCCAGAAAATTGCCAAATTGGGTCTTGGTGCAATCATCATCGAGGGGATGCCTAAAGACGGCAAATGGTATGAGATTTTCATCGACAAAGATGGAGTCAAATTTGAAGATGCTGCCGCTTTAATGGGCAAAGGCATGTACGAAATTGATACCCTGATGTGGGAGAAATACCCCAACAAACCTGCTGTTATCGGTATTGGACCTGTCGGCGAACGAAAACTCTCAAATGCCGGTATCTCCGTCAACGATCCCGAAAATGAACCCGGTCGCTATGCAGGACGCGGTGGTCTCGGCGCAGTCATGGGCGCACGCGGCATTAAAGTTATGATTGTAGACGACAAGGGCGGCCCTGGTGTTGAAATCGCAAATAAAGAACTTTTCACCACTGGACGCAAGAAACTCACCGCTGCCATTGGCGAACACGCCCTTACTAAAAAAGATGGCGGGTTGTGGCTTTTCGGTACTAATGTTTTGATGAACATCGTCAACGAAGCGGGCGGATTGCCCACTCGCAACTTCAGCGCAGGTCAATTTGAAGGCGCGGCGAAAATCTCAGGCGAAACAGTCAAAGAAAATATCGAAAAACGCGGCGGCGTTGGCGCATATCATCATGCCTGCCACCCCGGCTGTATTATGCAATGCTCCAGCATTTACCCGCACGAAGATGGCACCGCTTTTGTCTCGGTTATCGAGTACGAAACAGCCTTCTCATTGGGCGCAAACTGCGGCATTGACGATATTGAATATATTGCCCAAGCCACTCGTGAATGTAATGACATCGGTCTCGACACCATCGAAGCCGGTAATACCATTGCGATTATGATGGATGGTGGGCAACTTGAATTTGGAGATACCGAAGGTGCGTTGAAACTATTTGATGAGATACGCGAAGGCACCGCTCTTGGACGTGTGCTTGGTCAGGGTGTGGAAGCGACCGCGAAAGCCTTTGGCGTTTATCGCGTCCCCACCGTTAAAGGGCAGTCGATGC
>JAOZOM010000326.1 GCA_029933275.1 Anaerolineales bacterium
CTAAATTGAAATAGTTATAGACCGCTTGCGTCAACTCAACAAAAAGCGGATTCACCTCTCCCCAAATCCCTTGCACGGGATGATAAGTATAAATCGCGAGGACAAAATCCCCGCCGGGGGTGTAGACGATGCCCACATCGCTGATATCGTGAACAACGCCGTAGCGGTCGGGAATAAATCCGTGCTTATGCGCTATTTTTGTTCCGTCCGGAAGACCAGCTTGGATAAGAGAGCCAAATTTATCCTCTTCCATATAGCGTATCATTTGCAGACAATCTGCTTGGGAGAGTTTATTTGGAAAAGCCGCGAGCAGCGCCCCTCCGCCCGATTCCGAGCATTGGTAGATATCGGTGAGCAGCATCCCAATATCGGAGGAGGTGGTTTGGTTGTAATCATCTGGATTGGTAAAAACATCCGTGCGTTGATTGGCAGGAGTCTCATATCGCTTCAAAAGCGGACAGGGAGCCGCGGGGCTACAGAAAAATCCCGCCATGAAAGTATTCTCTAATCCGAGCGTTTGCATATCTTCGGTGACAACGAGGGGACCATAATCCGAGTCTATTTGCGACATCAAATTATCTGCCGCGGCATTATCCGATTGCTGGAAGACGCGAGTCATATATCCATCTGTTTTTTCGCTGGGGGTGCCAAGATGGATAAAACTGGAAATCATAATCGGGATTTTGATTGTGCTGGAGGCGGTAATGGCAACATCCGGTTCGACCGAAAGTGCTTCGCCATTATCCAGCGCAAAGTGAACTTCTTGCGCATTTTGTAAATCGTTAAGATAGAAAGAAATTACCCCGTCAAAGCCGGAAAGTTCTACGATTTGCTTGAGCAAAATTTCGAGGTTTTGGATTGTTGGGCGTGCCGGTGCAGTACTTTGATAAGAGAGGCTTACCACGCGTTCTGTGGGGGAGCGGAGCGCGTCTTCGATCAAGGTGATTGCGCGGTCAATATTGAGTTCCTGACCGGATGTGCCCTCTTCAAAGTTCACGCTACCCGGAATCGGTTGGGCGGCAGAAGCGGGCTGATCATAACGCGCCGCTATTTCAGTTTGGAGATAGAAATGAAGCTGTTCATCGTCCAGTGATGCTCGGAGGGGAATCTCAGCCGCGGGTCGCGGGCGATTCCAGAGGCTATCCCAAAATCCGCCCCAAAAGGAGGAGGTGGTACGCGCTAAATCCGCCGCGGCGAGCATACTTTCAATATCCACGCTAAAACCAACTTGGGGAGGTGTGATATGGATGATTTCCCCCGCGTATTGAATTTCGACTGGTTGCGAATAGACTTGTAGAACGCGCTCAGATGCAGTTTGTGCATTCACCCCGCCAACCGAAACGCCGCCGATGGTCATCCCCGCGGGGTAGTTATTTCTTTCGCGGCTATAGTTGATGAGTTGCCATAAAGTGAGGGCTACTGCGGCTACAACGAAGATGAGAGAAATGACGCGCAGGAGCAGATAAGATGTATTACGAGTTCTCATTTTTATATTTTTAGGATTTTATTTACTGCAATTTTTAAATTTATGACTTATGTCACCCGCAGAGTATAACACGCTCACCCTCTCTTGTTTGGCGATGCTGTTATGCTATGATTATGGTACTGAAGTTCTAAAAGTATTCCAAAAAGGAGAAAAAATGCTTCGTTCTTTTCTGATTTACTTATCACAAGCAGGGTGGGCGCAAAATATGGTCACAGGTTGGAGCGTGGCTTGGAGAGTTGCTTCTCGATTTATTGCTGGGGTGAGTATTGATGAAGCGATTGCTGTTGTTCATCAATTGAATGCCAAGGGGATTAATGCTACCTTGGACCATTTAGGCGAACATACTTCTACAGCTGAGGAAGCAACGCAATCTGCTGGTGAAATCATCGAAATTTTGGATGAAATCGAGAAAGCGGGGGTTTCCGCTGGCGTTTCAATCAAGTTGACGCAAATTGGCATGGGGCTTGATTCTGGTATCTGCCGCCAAAATCTGCGCCGCATTCTTGAGCGTGCAAAAGAGTATAAGAATTTTGTTCGCATTGATGTTGAAGATACGCCTTATAGCGATATTGCAATAGAAGCCTATAACGAGA
>JAOZOM010000327.1 GCA_029933275.1 Anaerolineales bacterium
GAATCTTAAACCCTCAGGCTTTTCTCTTTTTTCTCTTAAAAAACTCTGCGCTCTCTGTGTTCTCAGTGGTAAGAGTTTTTTAAATCATCTAAATGAAACAAAACGCCCTCCTCGTCTACCTCCTCTACGCCCTCCTCTTCACTGCCCTCGCCGATATGCGCGGAGAAGTGCTGGCTCTTGCGATTCCGCTTGCGCTCTACCTCTTGCTAGGACTCTATTTCGCCCCCGAAGAGATTAACATTCGCATTGAGCGCAAGTTAAGCGCGGAGCGCGTCACCCCGAATCAGCCAGTAGTCGTCACTTTGCGAGTCACCAATCTCGGCGACTCATTAGAAGAACTGCTCCTCGAAGACCAATTCGCCCCTGCCCTAAAAATCACAAAAGGCTACGCCTCCCGCCTCTGTACCCTCAAAAAGGGAGAAAGTATCATTTGGCATTACACCATCTCTGGCACACGTGGTTCTTTCCTTTTTAAGGGAGTCGAAACCCATGTCAGCGACCATCTGAATATCACCCGCAAGACAAAATTTATCCCTACCGAAGGGCAGCTTTTCGTCATCCCGCCTTTTACGCGGATCAAAAATATCACAATCCGCCCGCGACAGACGCGCACTTATTCTGGTTCCATCCCTGCTCGTATCGGCGGTCCCGGCGTAGAATTTTACGGATTGCGCGAATATCAACCCGGCGATTCCCCGCGTTGGGTCAATTGGCGCGCCAGTGCGCGTCATCCCCAAGCCCTCTTTTCCAACGAATATGAGCAAGAGCGCGTTGCGGATGTAGGCATCATTCTCGATGGGCGTGAGAGCGTCAATATCGGGGACGGTAGAAACGCCATTTTCGAGCATAGTGTCATCGCCGCCGCGGCTCTTGCAGATTCTTTTATCTCGGCGGGCAACCGAGTTGGTTTATTGCGTTACGGGCATACCCTCCGCTGGACATTCCCCGGCTACGGACACGTCCAACGCGAGCGCATCATGCAATCCCTCTCGCGAGCCGCCATCGGCGACAGCTCCGTTTTCGCGGATTTAGCGCGCATCCCCGCCCAACTCTTCCCGACCAACTCCCAACTTGTCTTAATTTCCCCGCTCCAAAATGACGATTATAAGACTCTGCTCCGCTTGCGGGCGCGCGGCTATCAAGTCATGGTCATCAGCCCCAACCCCGTCAGCTACGAACAACGCAACCTCCCCGATACCCCCGAAACACGCCTAGCAGCACGCATTCTTGACATGGAGCGGCAGATGCTTCTCCTCCGTCTGCGCCGCGCTGGCGTGCAGGTTCTCGATTGGGATGTAAATTTACCCCTCGATCGTCTCGTCAAAAGTCGTTTGGGACGACCGCCAACAACAAGACACCAAGTGTCTTAAAGACACTTGGTGTCTATTGGAACTTCTATGATTACATTCAGTGCCTATTTTACTTTGTGGATGGGAACTCTCGCGTTGACTTGGGCATATCACCAAGCCAATTTGCCGATTCTCTTCTGGAGCAGTCTCGCCCTCGGTACGCTCTGGACTTGGGGCTTGCTCCAATTCAAAAAGCGGATGCCGATCTTTGGCTTGATTCTGATCACTCTCCTCGCCGTCATCGCCTTGTTCAAAAACATCCCCTTCGGTTGGAGCTTCGCCGCCGCCCTGAGCGGACTCTTATCCTATGATCTGAGCAACTTCCGCCAACGTCTCCGCTTCGCCTCCCCGACTGAAGATACCAAATTGCTTCAACGCGTCCACCTCATCCGTCTCGGCGTGATGACCTTCTTGGGAATCACCCTCAGCACCATCGCGATGCTCTGGCAAGCCGAATTCACTTTTGAATGGGTTGTTTTTATGGTGTTGGTAGCTGTTTGGGGAATTAGTTTGTTGGTGGGGTGGGTCAGGAAAAATGAATAGTTTTAAAAAATACTGAAACGACCTACGTTCACCGCGAAGACAGGAAGAACGCGAAGTTCTTAAGACAAAACGATAAAGAGAACAAATACTACAGAGATTGTTTCTTCCTTTTGATTTTTTTTAGATAGTCCTAAGTTTTTCTTCGCGTTCTTCGCTTCTTCGCGGTGAAGAGCAAAGTTTTACTGA
>JAOZOM010000328.1 GCA_029933275.1 Anaerolineales bacterium
ATGGATTTATCTTATCTTCACGCGGTCATCAAAAGCACCACTTTCCCGCCTTATGATCCGTGGTATGCGGGCGGCTATCTTAATTATTATTATTTTGGTTTTGTCATCATTGGCACACCACTCAAACTGCTCGGTTTAACACCAACTACCGCCTATAACTATATTCTCCCAACCCTTTTTGCGATGGTCGGCATGGGCGCATTTTCGGTGGGCTGGAATTTATTAAGTAGCAAGTTGCAAGTTGCAAATCACAAGTTAGCGAAAACCGATTACCGAAAACTGATTACCAGCCACCGCTTTACCGCCGGCATTTCCTCCGCAATCGGCATGATTTTGATTGGCAATCTCGGTACAATCCGCACGGTCTATCATGGTTTGCAAAAAATGGTCGATTCTAACGCCCATTACGAAAATGTGAATGTCTTTATCCACATCTGGTATGCCATGCAAGGCATTGGGAAACTTTTCACTGGAGAAAATCTCCCTATCCGCGTTGGGGATTGGTATTGGCTACCGAGTCGCGTCATCCCAGCCCCGGGCGACGTGGAACCGATTACCGAATTTCCGCTTTTCACCTTTTTATATAGCGATTTGCACGCCCACATGCTCGTCCTTCCGCTCACGGTGATGGCAATTGCTTGGGCGTTATCCTTCCTTTACGCACGTTTTAACGGTAAAAACTCCTTCTCCCAGATTCTGCTTGAATTAACGGGAGCAAGCCTAATTATAGGGGCGTTACGTCCAACCAATACATGGGATTTATATGCCTACCTTCCCCTCACCGCGCTCATTGTTGGCTACGCCCTCTTCCGATCCACCAAAAAAGAACTTAAATGGCGCGCTGGCATCGCCCTCGTGGGCATGGCAACCCTCTTCACCCTCTCCACCCTCTTCTTCCAGCCCTATATCGCCGCCTTCGGGCAAGCTTACGGCGAAACCCGTCAATGGACAGGCTCGCATACGCCGCTCGCTTCGTACTTCGTTCAATGGGGCGTTTTCCTCTTCGTGATCGTCTCGTGGATGTGGTGGGAGACGCACGAATGGATGGCTGAAACCCCGCTCTCTGCGCTGAAAAAACTAAAGCCTTACCGCCCGCTGATGAATTTAGTTGCCGCGACTGTTTTGGCTCTGCTAATTGGATTGGCTTTCCTCGAGGTCAAAATCGGATGGATAGCCGTGCCGCTCGCGTTTTGGGCTGGCGTGCTGATCTTGCGCGAAAATCTCGGCGAGGGAAAACGTCTCGTTCTATTCCTCGTTGGCACCGCCTTAACCCTCACTGTAGTTGTTGAAGTCATCGTTCTTTCCGGTGATATAGGTAGGATGAATACCGTTTTCAAACTCTACCTTCAAGCGTGGACGCTTCTCGCCCTCAGTGCGGGCGCGTCTCTGGCTTGGTTAGCCCCCGAAATCAAAAAGTGGACTCCAAAATGGCAAAGCGGATGGAAAAATGTGGGGATAGTTCTCCTCGCGGGTGCGCTCCTCTTCACCATCACTGGCACTCTCGACAAAGTCCGCGACCGCGTCCGCTCGGATGCGCCAATGGGCTTGGACGGCATGAAATATATGGAAACCGCTACCTACTGGGACGAAGGCGAGTTGGCACTAGATGAAGATTACGCGGCGATCTTATGGATGCGCGAAAATATACAAGGCTCGCCGGTCATCGTTGAAGCGAATGCTCCCGAATATAGATGGGGAAGCCGATATACCATCTATACCGGTCTTCCCGGCGTTCTCGGCTGGAACTGGCATCAACGCCAACAACGCGCCCTAAATCCATCTAATCTCGTTACCGACCGCGTGGAGGAAATCCGCGCCTTCTACGAAACCACAAACACAGAAGAAGCGATGAGCTTTATAAGAAAATACGATATTAAATATATCGTAGTCGGGCAAGAGGAAAAGAATTACTACCCCGGCGCAGGGCTGGAGAAATTTTCGCGAGAAGATGGGAATTTGTGGGATGAGGTCTTTAGGGAAGGGGGAACGAGGATTTATAAGGTGAGATAAAATCTAAAAAAGCGGACTTCGAATGAAGTCCGCTTTTTGGTT
>JAOZOM010000329.1 GCA_029933275.1 Anaerolineales bacterium
TTCGCGGCATCGCCTACGCCTCCCGCTCCCTGCGCTACACCTACAACCGCATGGGTGGCTCCAACGTCAGGCGGCTACAACGGATTGTCAGCGGGATTGCGGTCGAATTTGCTTTGCGGGATTATCTCAACGCGCACCAAATCCCATTCGACGTGAAAGGGGCAACCCCATTTACTGATCCGGATAAATACGACATCGCACTCGGCGGACATCGTTGCGATGTAAAATCCTTTAACATTTCTCGTCGCGATCAAATTAAGGGAATCGCCCGTGATTTGGGCTTGCTGATGGGTGCCTCAGCACTGATTCCATCCGATCAGTTTGCCGCAACGGGACACAAAGACAGCGACATCTACATCTTCGCCTTTCTGACGGGGCTAACAGCTTCATCCCAAACGGATATGGCAAAAGTGCTAGAAGCGGGGCAGCCGATTCACTTAATCCACACCATGCCCAAAGATTGGGCAAAACCAAAGCATTGGTCTTCTCTTGGCAAAATTGCCCTAAAAAGCGATTGCGATGAAGTGCTCACAGTCGAGTTGGGTGGGCAAGATGCTGAAAGGAAGTTTATCTCGAAGAAGATAAAGCTGATGCCGCATCAACGCGTGGAAACGGAAGCAAGATTCCACACGCTCGCTTACGTCCACATCGACAAAATGCCGAGCGCAAGAATTGGAATCCATAGTCCTAAAAAAGAAGAAATTTATCTCATTTCAGCCCGTGATTGGGGTAATATATGGGTTTACGGGATGAATGTGATTTTAGCGGGTTATCTGACGAGGAGCGAGTTCCGCAAAAGAGCAAAAGAACTCCCTGTAGGCAGCCGTGTTTTTCAATACAGGAAAACGAAGACAAAAAATCTAACTGTCCCGATTGCCGAGCTAGAGCCATTGGGGAAATTCTTTGAAAAAGTTAAGAGTTGGAAAAAAAGATGATGAAAATCCTCTGTCCTTTACGCGGGGGCCCCGAAAGCGAAGAAACTATAGCCTACGCGGTTGCGATGGCTGAAAAAGAAGAAGCCCCTTTGGGCTTTTTATATGTGGTCAATCTTGATTTGATTCCCTCTTCGAGCATCTCTCGTGCCAAGAGCATTGCGGATGAGTTGAGCCGCATGGGTGAATTTATTTTGCTCATGGCGCAAGCGCAAGCCGCCGTTGCAGGCGTTTCCGCCGATTTATTCGTGCGCAGAGGCAATATCCCGGAGCAGATTTTGATTGCCTGCCAAGAGATGCGCGTAGAAACCTTGATTATGGGAAGGTCTCGTACTGAAAATGGCGAGAGTTTCTTTGATAAAAAATCGCAAGATGAATTTATAAGAAACTTAAAAGAAAAATGTGAGACGAGAGTAATTCAGGTGTAGGTACCTAAGCAGAAGTTTTTAGCATTTGAGGTGCGACATTTATGTCGCTTTTTCGGGACAGGCGACATAAATATCGCGTTACGTTTTACCAAATTATTTATGCTCGGGTACTTTAGCATTGTTTTTACCGCTGATTGCATTGATTTCACAGAAAAACCTGCGTCTGTTTTAAGGAAGATGAAAAATGGAAAAGATTCGTTGCGCATGGTGCGGAGATGATCCGCTTTATATGAAATACCACGATGAAGAATGGGGCATCCCCGTTCACAACGACCAACTGCTTCTCGCCAAATTAATCCTCGATGGCGCGCAAGCTGGGTTGAGCTGGATTACAATTTTGCGAAAACGAGAAAATTATTGGCAGACTTTTGACCAATTTGATCCCGAAAAAATGGCTCGTTATGACGAGGCAAAAATCACCGATCTGATGGGCAACGCGGGAATTATCCGCAATCGGCAAAAAATAAACTCGGCGATTAAGAACGCACAAGCCTATTTACGCTTACGCGAGGAACTCGGCTCTTTCGATGAATACCTGTGGCACTTTGTCGGTGGAAAACCAATCGTCAACGCAATCAAATCTGAAGCGGATTATGTCGCAACTTCGCCGGAATCAGAAGCAATGGCAAAAGATTTGAAGAAGCGCGGATTCAGCTTTGTTGGTCCTACCATTTGCTACGCTTTCATGCA
>JAOZOM010000330.1 GCA_029933275.1 Anaerolineales bacterium
GTTGGACGGGTTGGTGAAAAGATGCTCGCCGCACCGCTTTCGCGTGGAGCGGGCGTCATCTCCTCTCTCGTCCGCGCCGATGGATTGGCAATTATCCCCAGCGGCACACAAGGCGCAGAAGCGGGTGATAGCGTAGACATTCATCTCTATCGCTCGCGCGCAGAACTTGAAAAGACGATTTTCTGCATCGGTTCGCACGATATGACCCTCGATTTGATTGCTCAATATCTCTCGATGCGTAATCGGCGATTGATTTCATCGAATGTTGGCTCTTTGGGCGGATTAATCGCGTTGAAGCGCGGGGAAGCGCATCTGGCGGGGTCGCATTTATTAGACCCTGAAACGGGAATTTATAATGATGCCTATATTGCCAAGTATTTAACGGCAACACGCGTGAGACAGGTGATGCTGGTTAAACGGGAGCAAGGCTTAATCGTCCCGCGGGCGAATCCGAAAAATGTCAGAGGTCTGGACGATTTGCTTAGAGCAGATATCCAGTTTGTTAACCGTCAACGCGGCGCGGGGACGCGCGTCCTCCTAGATTATCACTTGAACTTATTGGGGATAGATGCTGAGCAAATTTCGGGCTATACTCAGGAGGAATTTACCCATTTAGGTGTGGCGGCGGCGGTTGCTTCGGGGCGTGCCGATTGCGGTTTAGGCATTGCGGCGGCGGCACAAGCTCTCGATTTGGATTTTGTTCCGCTTTATCAAGAGCGGTATGAGTTGATTATCCCCAAAATTTATTTTGAGAGTGAGCTTTTGGCTCCGCTTTTTGAAGTAATAGAGGATGAAACGTTTAGAAAAACGGTGACGAAGATGCCCGGTTATAGCTTTGGAGAATGAAAATGGAAAATGCCCTTGTAATTGACGATAATCGCAATACAGCGGATGCTTTGACTGAGATGTTGGGGATGCTGGGCATCGAAGCCCGCGCCGCGTATGGCTCTAGTCCGGCTTTGGCTTTATTAGCAGAACACACTCCTTCGCTGATTTTGCTGGATGTGAATATGCCCGGTGTGGACGGAATGGAGATTTTAGCCTATTTGCGTCGCGAACCGCGTTTGATGAAAGTCCCTGTGGTGGTGATTACTTCGGATGACCAGCCTGATACAAAACGGCGTGCGCTTGATGGTGGTGCGCAGGCGGTGATTATTAAGCCTGCTTCGCTGATCCAGTTGGAGAGTGCGTTGAAGAAGGCGGGGGCATTATTTTAGGCTAGGTCGGATGTGGTTTTTACTTTGAGATTGCAGCACGGTGGATTTTTCTCCCCGTGCTCTTTTATTTAATGTTGAGTTTGGTGGCTTTTAAAAGAAAATGCGTACTGCCTAATCGTTTTGTGCAGTACGCATTTTAGATTGTCTTTAATTTGCGGATAATTTTTTCTACGAAGCAGGGGGGAGTGGCTCGTCATCTGAATAAGGCGCAACGGGGACGGCGTCGATAACGCCATCTTCAGGTTTATTGCGCAGGGTGAAGAAGCCAACAACTGCGGGGATAGCAATTAAGATGAGGCTGAAGCATAACATGGCTATGCCTGTTGCCATAGCCGCTTTGGGGTCACTACTCCCTCCAACATCAATATCAGCTCCGGGGATTGTCCCCGCAAATGCAAAAGTGCCCCCAAATAGGCAGAGACATAAACCGGGCAATCCACAAACGAGGGTTGTGCCGATTGTAGCGATTAATCCACCAGTTTTTTTATCCATAAGGTTCTCCTCTAAAGTTGAATAAAGTATGTCTCAGTATATAAAATCTATGGGGGAGATGCAAGCGGGAAAAAAATGGGACGCGGATTTTCGCGGATAAAACGGATTTACGCAGATAAAAACAAAAAAGGTTTGTATACGACGCAAAGCGTCGTATACAAACCCAAAATGTTTTTAAAAATCCGCGAGAATTCGCTCGATCCGCGTAAATCCGCGTCCTATTACTCTACCCTCGCAACACCGCCCCCAACTCATGCTCCAACCGTCTCACAATTTTATTCCTAATCTTCGCCGCTTCCTTATCGGTCAGCGTGCGGTCGGGAGCTTGGT
>JAOZOM010000075.1 GCA_029933275.1 Anaerolineales bacterium
GTTATACGATTGGCAAAAACGCGACCGATAGCGCAATGATTATTGACGCGATGGATATTCTCCACTCTGAACATGTGAGCGGATTTTGTCTCGTCTCCAGCGATAGCGACTATACGCGTTTAGCTACCCGTATCCGTGAGGCTGGGATTTTCGTCATGGGCATCGGCGAAAAGAAGACCCCCAGACCTTTTGTCAACGCCTGCGATCTTTTTGTTTTCACCGAAAATCTGGCTCCCAAAAAGAAACCGGCTCTCCGAACGCGTACCAGTAGCTCTAAGCAAAAGAAAACACCGAAACCTGTCGTAGACCCAGAGCCAATTCCATTGCTCAAGCAGGCATTTGAGATTGCTGTCCGTGAAGATGGGTGGGCATCTATGGCAATGCTCGGCAATGCGCTCTACCAAATTGATCCCAGCTTTGATCCGCGCACTTATGGGCATGGTCAACTCTCGAGATTAATTGGAAAATATAAAAAATACTTTGAGTTACGCACTCAAGATAGCAACGGCACGACTTTATTCCATGTGAAATTGAAGGAATAAAAGTTGCCTCACGCAAAGACGAGAAGACGCTAAGAAAAAACAAAAAAACGAGATGGTCTAAAAACCATCTCGTTTTTTCTTTCTACTCTTGTCACCCTTGTCATCTTTGAAGCCTTTACTTCCCCTGTACCTCTTCATAAACCTCTATAATTTTCGCAGCAATCTTCTCCCACGCATACTCTTTCGCGTAGTTGGCGGCGTTTTTTCCCATTTTTTTCCTCAACTCTCGATCTCCCAATAACGCGCTCAGTTTCTCTGCTAAGACTTCGGGCGAATCAAAGGGGATATGGAAGCCCGTTTTGCCATCTTTGACCAAATACGCCAACCCGCCTACTTGTGAAGCGATAACGGGAGTTCCGCAAGCCATCGCCTCCAAAGCTACCATCCCAAAAGATTCGTAATGCGATGGCATCAATAAAACCTCTGCCGCCGAATAATAATAGGGGAGCGTATCCTGCGCGCGTTTTCCCAAAAAAAGAGTCATTCGTCCCAAACAAAGCTCATCGCATAAGCCTTGTAGATGTGTCATCTCCTCTGTCATTTCTGCTGGCGCGGCATCCGGCTCCCCGCCAATAATCGCCACATAAAAGGGATGTTTTGCATCGTGTATCCCCATCATAGCGACGGCTTTCATTAAGGTATCAATCCCTTTTAGCGGCTCAATTCTGCCCACAAAAAGCCCCATACAATCATCTGGAGAAACACCGATATAATCGCGCGCTTCATCTTCTGGGATGGGATAAAAATGCTCTGTATCTACACCGGGCGGGATGATGATCATCTTGCTCGCGTTTGCCTGATACAAAAATTGAAGCTGGGATTTTTCCGCGGGCGTGGCGACAATGATCCGATCCGCGCGTGCGAGGACTTGCTTCTCACCATCAACGCGATACGGTCCCTCGCGTTCTTCGTCATTTCGCGCAATCCGATTCTTCATCGCGCCCAAAGTGTGGAACATGTGAACAATCGGCACATCCCAAGCATCTTTCAGCATCCCTGCTGCGATGCCAGACATCCAATAATGAGAGTGAATTAGATCATAGTGTAGGTTTTTTTCTGCGGCAAACTGCCGAATGCCCGCAACAAAGTCGGGGATATGCTCAACAAGTTCCACTTTCGGGAGCGGCACCTCCGCCCCCGCGGGAATGTGGACAACGCGATTGCCGAATCCCAGATCATGCAAAACGTGTGGCACATGATCATCCTGCGAACGCGTAAAAACATCCACATGGATGCCCATCCGCCCGAGTTGACGCGTCAAATCTCGAACGTAGACATTCATCCCGCCGGTGTCTTTGCCGCCCAAAGTGGCGAGGGGGCAGGTGTGATAAGAAAGCATCGCTACTCGGAGCATTTTGCCTTTCTTTTTCTAGGTAGTTATAATATAATCTTGCCGCTGTAAAACGCCACCGTAGCTCAGTTGGTAGAGCAGACGCTTCGTAAGCGCCAGGTCATGGGTTCGACTCCCATCGGTGGCTCAGAAATACTCTCGGAGTATAATGCAGAGACTGAGCAAAATGCTTGGTCTCTTTTTTTATCCTTTTTTGCTTTAGCTGTTGTCCTCGGCGGTGAAACTTAATCTATGCCCTCAAAAGATGCCTCCATAATTATCATTGGCGCAGGTCCTGCCGGTCTTATCGCCGCGGAGACTTTGCTCGCACGCGGTGTGCAGGTCAATATCTACGATGCCATGCCCTCGGCAGGACGTAAATTTCTTCTCGCGGGCAAGGGTGGATTAAACCTCACACATAGTGAAGAATACGAAAAGTTCATCTCACGTTATGGGGAGCAGAGTGAAACTCTAAAACCTTATTTGGATGCTTTTACGCCGCAAAATTTACGCGATTGGGCGCAAGAGCTCGGAATTGAGACTTTCATCGGATCATCAGGGCGCGTTTTCCCAAAGGGGATGGGGGCGATGCCGCTTTTAACTGCGTGGCTCGCGCGTTTGCGAAACTTGGGTGCCATCTTTCATTTTAGACATCGTTGGTTGGGCTGGGGAGCTGAGAATGCGCTTCGCTTTGATACAGTTGATGGTGAAATTTTAACGGAATCGGATGGGGTCATTCTCGCGCTCGGAGGCGGTAGCAGACCCAAAACAGGTTCGAACGCGGCGTGGATTCCCATCCTAGCCGCACACGGGGTGAAGATTAATCCCCTCAAAGCATCCAATTGCGGATTTGATATCGCATGGTCGGAGCATATCAAAAATCGCTTCGCAGGAGAACCTATAAAAACAGTTGTTTTATCATTTGGGGGAGAAAGCAAAAAAGGCGAATTTGTGCTAAGCGAAAATGGCGTAGAAGGAAGTTTGATTTATGCGTTTTCGGCAAAATTACGAGATGAAATAGAAAAAATAGGTTTTGCAGAAATTCAACTCGATTTAACCCCCGATTTTTCAGCAGAAAAATTATTAAAATTACTTTCTCAATCGCGTGGCTCTCGCTCTATGGCGAGTTTTCTCAAAAGGCAGATGAAGCTATCGGGCGCAAAAGCCAACCTGATTTGGGAAGTTTTACCGCGTGAAAAATGGAACGATTCTGCCGAGTTGAGCAAAATTATAAAATCTTTGCCGCTCAAATTAATTGCGCCGCGCCCCCTCGAAGAGGCAATCAGTAGTGCGGGCGGGGTAAGTTTTGAGGCGTTAGACGAAAATTTGATGCTAAAAGAAATTTCTGGCGTTTTTTGTGCCGGAGAAATGCTCGATTGGGAAGCACCTACGGGAGGCTATTTGCTCACGGCTTGTTTCGCTACGGGAAAAGCAGCGGCGGAGGGGGCGTTGCGATAATTTTTTGGAAAATAGAAAAATTCCTTGACGCTCCCCGCTCTGAATGGTATAGTTTTGCTCGTTATGAAACCTTTCCTCCGCACTAATATTACCCGCAATACAACTACTCGTACTCGTTACGGGATGTTGGCGCGTAGCTACAGGCGGAAGTAAAGAAATTCTCTCTTAGCAAAACCAAAACGTCCCGAATTTATCGGGACGTTTTTTTTATATGCACCCTCGCGATGAAAAGGAGAAAAAATGCCCAAACTTGCATCCCCCGACCAGCCCCTCTATGTTGTTCCGCAGGAGAATCTCATTCCCGCTAGTGACCATCTCTCAAAAATGGCGGTGATTCCCTCCTCGCGGATGTTCATGATTAAGAAATTGCTCAAAACGTACCAGAAAAATCATCCCGAAGCACCGGTTTACGATGCCTCGCAAGGGGATGGTGGCGCGAGTTTGCCCGGTACGCCCCCTGAAATTTTAGAACGTGCCGCAAAAATGCAGATGGATCACGGAACCGGCTACGATGCGCCTTTTGGGACAGCGAAATTCCGCGAAACTGTTGCTGAGAAGTATTGGGGCTTCGCTCCTGACCTTGGGCTTGCTCCCGCTAATATAGTCGCGACGGTGGGAGGACGCGACGCGCTCGTTAAAGTCTACGAAGCGATGCTTTCCCTCGGCTACGGGCGGCAGGGAGACGCATTGCTTGTCTCCCGCGTTCCGTGGATTTCCTATAATTGGGGTCCCTACGGCGTAGGTGCAAACGTCATGCTCGCCCCCGGTCTCGAAGAAGAAGGCTGGACATATAGCGCAGAAGGAATTCAAGCCAGCGTAGATTTTGCTGCAAAATCGGGACGGAAAATCGCGGGAATGGTCATTACCAACCCCGATAATCCGACCGGACAGACGATTTCTGTCGAAAAACAAGTCGCATTGGGAAAAGTCGCGCTTAAGGCGGGCGTTGCTTTTGTGCTTTACGACTGGATTTATCATCAAGTTACCGATGAGGAACCGATGGATATTAACGCTTTTGTCCGCGAGTTTACGCCCGTAGAGCGCGAGCGGATCATTTTCCTTGATGGGCTGACAAAAAGTTTGGGTGCCTCGAATGTGCGGAGCGCGCATCTCGTTGCGCCGGAGAAGATGGCGAAATTTATTAGTGCGCGCGCCTCGCATAATGTTATCCCTTCTTTTTATAGTCTTGCCGTAGCAATGGCGGCATACGAAATGGGATATAAAGAAGCCAGTCGCTCGATTATTGAGCCGACCAATGCCAGTCGTAAAGTTTTACGCGCCTTTTTAGATAAAAATGGCTTTAAATATATTATGGGAAAAGGCTATTATGCCTTCATCCATATAGGGGAATGGCTCAAGGCTAAAGGGTGGGAAGATAGCGAGGCTCTCGGTCAGTATCTCTCCGAAGAGTACGGCGTAGCGACTGTGCCGGGTGTTTATTTCTCGCCTTATGGCGGAGAGTGGTTGCGTTTCTCTTATGCTACGCCGCCAGAACGTACACAAGGCGCGGCAGGGAGGGTCTTGGCTGGGTTGAAAGCGTTAAAGGATGCAGTATGATGAATGCAGAATGTAATTAAACGGAAGCAAGCCCAAAACACGCGCGGCGGTTCTTTATCCACTAGAAGGAGCAAAATATGTCTTATGATCCAATTCAATTTGCAAAGAAATATCAACTTTCTCTCGAATCCGCTCGAAAGGATTACCCTAATCAGGGAACTTGCGGGCTTGAAATTGAGTTATTTTTACTCGATTCTGATTTGCGTCCGCTCCTAACGGTTGGCTCTGGTCCAAGTAAAAAATCTTTTGTCGATTATTTGCGCAAAAATCACATCCCTGAAAGTGTGCTTTGGCAAACGGATTTGGAAGCCTTTCAGTGGATGATTGAGTGGGGGACGAATCCTTATTATTCGGCGCGCGGCGCGATTTACGAAGGGCGGATTTTAGAAGGGGTGATTTTGAATGCCTTGCATCAGGCAGGGCAAAATTATGAAGAAAAATTGCATCTTTGGCATGGAAATTTGCCTTATTTAACCGCCGTTGATTACGATTCTATTCCCGGCGGCTGGCATTTGGCGAAACGCCGCTATATCGAAAAATGTGTAGATATGTACGGCGATACGCTTTCGACCGCGGGAAACCATACCAATATCTCGCTTCCCGAGCCGCTCCTCGCTTGGGATTTTATGCACTTGCCAGCCGCAGAACGCGAAGGTTTTTTGCTCGATAATTATAAGAACGATATTTATATTACCGCAACGCGTTTATTGCGTGCCTTTGCGCCGCTTTTTATCGCTACTTCGGCGGCATCGCCGTTTAAGGCGGAAATCCGTGATGGAAAACCGGTGGTTTTGATTACCGACCATAATTCTTTGCGTAGTCAGATTTTCCCAAAACCGGCTATTTTGGACGTGCCTGATATTTATCGTTCACATCAGGATTATATTCAAATCTCCTACGATCTTGTGCGGCGTGGTGCCCGTTTTGGGAATAATAACTGGATTCCTGTCCGCGCTCGCTCGCTCGAAGAACGCGTAGAGAGTTTGATTGACGTGACCAGCGATGAGTTGGAGAGGCTCTACTCGCGCGGACTTTACGCCGCTGGAGAAGCTCAGCCTTTGGATGAGATGGCGCATCAGATTGAGATCCAAAATATGCTGGCGCGGGTGGATTTGCCGATGACGCGTGTCGAAATTCGCACCGATGACGGCGGGAATCCGCTTGACCTCGCGCTGGCAAATATGACCCTGAAGAATCTTCTCACGATGCGTATTTATGCGGATAAAGAATTTGCTCGCGCCTTCCGCTATGATAGCGAAGATATTCGCCTCGCCCGCCAAAACGAGACTTTAGCGGCGCAACAAGGCTTGCGCGCTGAAATCGCTAATCCCTTTACGGGCAAACCGGTCAAGATGCGCGATTTCCTCCGTTGGACGCTCGAAGAGATTCGCCCTCTCGCCGAAGCTCTTGATCAATGGGATGATTTGCGTCCACTTACTGAGATGGTCGCGGGTGCGCCGAACACCGCCGATCGGCTCAGGGAGGCAGTGCAAGCTAAAATCGGCGCGCGAGACGAAGTTCCACAAGAGGTCTTCACAGAAATTATAGAGGAATATGAGAAGCAAATTGCCGCGGATGTTGAATTTATCGCCTCGAGCGGTGCGCTTTGGTATCAGGAAAAAGAGCAACTGGGCGATGTTCTTTATAAACTTCGTAGCCATGTACATAAAGAGGCTGATGCGCCCATCCGCTTTAGCCCTCAACAGGAGAATCTAATGAATATGGAATATCCTGATAAAACCAGCGAAATCGTAGACCTTGCTACGCGGCTAATTCGCATCCCCTCCGTCACCGCTTGCCCCGAAGAACGTCTCGATGAAGTCCATCGGGCTGGCGTTTTCATCTACGATTATTTCAAAAGTCACGGTTTGCAAGTGCGCTTCTTCGACCAAGAAAAATACCCCTCGATTTTGATTAGTTTTCCTGAACAGGAACTCGCCCCCGTCATGCTCAGCGGACATTTTGATGTGGTTGAGCCGGAACCGGATGATAGCCAATTCAAAGCGTTCATTGAGGGCGATTATCTCTGGGGGCGTGGCTCAGGCGATATGAAAACAGTCGTTGCGACCTTCATGGTTTGGATGAAGGATACGCTCAAGAAAGGTGTCCCCTATCCGCCGATTAATCTGCTTCTCGTTGGCAATGAAGAAAATGGTGAAGGCGAGCGGATGGGAACGCCGCATGTTTTGGGGTTGCTCAAAGAAGAATCGGGCTATGAACCTTCTATTTTCATCGCCGGAGAACGTACTGAAGAGAGCGGCAAAGAACTTTGGGGCGAAATTTGCACCCAAAATCGCGGTGCGATGCGTTTTGATATTATCGCTACCGGCGCACGCGGGCATAGCGGAATTGCCAGTGCAAATGCCGACCTTTCCGAGCGTCTCATTTCTGCTCGCGTCGCCATTCAGGAACTTTCCGAAAAGTATTTCACTCTTAATAGCCCTGATAATTGGCAATCGCAAGTTCGCTTCCCCTTCATTAAGATTGGCACACCCGGTGTTTATAATATCACTGCCGATTATGGAATTTTAGGCGTTGAAATTCGCAGCATCCCGCAAGACGATTTGGATTCATTCATTCGCGCGGTTCGTAGCTGTTGCGATGAGAATGGGCTGGAGATAAACTTGAGCGGAATCGAGGGTGGAATCGCTTGTGATCCAAACAATCCCTACCTCCAAACTTTAATTTCTGCTGTTGAACTTGCTTCCGGCTCAAAAGCGCGGCTTGGACGCAAACTCCCCGGCACCTCGGCACGATTCGCCCCTCAAGGGCAAGGTGTCGTCTGGGGGCAAAGCGGAATTGGTCCCCACACCGCCGAAGAACGACATTATATCCCCAGCATTTTGCCCTATTACCAAGCCTTAGAGGCTTACGGGAAGTTATTGCTAGTGCTTTGTCAAGCGTAATTTGATGAATATGAAAATTCAGGTATCATTCTCCAAAATCAGAATATGGAGAAGCACAATGCCTAAAAAAATATATGAAGTTGATTTACCAGAAGACGAACGAGACCATCTCATAAACCTAATATCGTCAGGTACGGAAAACACTCGAAAACTAAAACTCGCTGTCGGATTTTACTAAAAG
>JAOZOM010000331.1 GCA_029933275.1 Anaerolineales bacterium
TTGTTCAAGAATTATCAGAAGAAGATGGGGAATTGATGTAAAAAACTTGCCTTGGGGGATAGCCTGAAAGACCCAGCTTTATGTGCAGCCAAAGGCGCAGGGAAAAGTCAGGTTGTATTGCAGTGGAATCTATTTAATTTCCGTCACAACCACATTCTTAGCCCCCGCATTCAACAAAGCCTCAGCAATCGCTGGGGCATTTTCTTTTGTGGATAAGGCGATCATATTCCCGCCGCGCCCACCACCGGATAATTTTGCGCCGCTCGCTCCTGACCGGAGGCTTGCTTCCGTTAAATGATCTAATTCGCGGCAAGAAACACCGATCTCACGCAAAATGCGCTGATTCTCATTCATCAACGCGCCCAAACGCTCGGGATGCCCGCCCTCAATAGATTGCCGCGCCGTTCTGGCGATACTTCCTGCCGCGGCAAAAAGTGCATTTATCTTTTGCGGATTCTTCTCCCATAATTTACGAACATCTGCTACAGATTGTTTTGTTGGGGCAGAGATTCCCGTATCGGCGATGATAATCGTGAAAGCTTTGGCGACATTTAATAATTCGATTGGTTGATCTTTGATGAAGAAAATAGGTTTCCCATAAGTCACCACCGTATTATCAATCCCCGAAGGTGTGCCATGATGGATTTTCTCGGCTTCGTATGCGATTTTATTCACTTTTTCATCATCGAGCGGATTCCCCAAATATGACGATAATGCACGAATAATGGCAACAGAAACCGCTGCACCAGATCCCAGCCCCGATGCAATGGGAATGGTGGAGGTAACTTTTATTTCTATTCCATCTTTTTCTCCCCCTTCGGGGGGAGATGTCCGAAGGACAGAGGGGGGCAGGGAGATGCCCAACTCCGCAAAAACAGCTTCCACAACGGTAGCAAGCGGATTTTCAGGTGCGATGCGGGAAAGTTTCTCGTGGAATCCAATGTCTGGGGCGTTGATCCAGATGCCTGCGCGGGGAGAGTCCAAGACTTCCGCTTCTGCAAAAACTTGATTCACAGGCACTGCCAACGCGGGTTGCCCGTAAACAACCGCATGTTCGCCAAAAAGAATAATTTTGCCAGAAACGCGAGAAGTAATCATAGCCCCCCTCTAACTCCCCTCCCAGAGGGGACTTGTCCCTTCCCCATGAGGGAGAAGGCTGGGATGGGGGCAATCATTAGAAATAAAAAACCGCCATCGCAACAATTCCCCATAAAACGATGGATATTTGGAGAGGGCGATCTGTGAGAACGACTTCTTCGGGGGAGCCTGTGACCTGCGAGACTTGGATGAGGTAAAGATAACGGAAAACAGCATAGATTACGAAGGGAATCGTGAGCATCATGGCATGGTTATCGGGTAGATTTGGCGCGGTGAAAGTGTAGAGGCTATAGGCAAGGATAGTTGTACTGGAGACGATTGTAATAAACTGGTCGAGGAGCGGAATGGTGTAGCCATCGAGGACGCGACGATGCGATTTTGCTCCATCTTGAAGCAAAGTCAACTCGGCGCGGCGTTTACCAAAACCGAGATAAAGCGCGCCCAGTGTCGTAATTACATAAAGCCAAGGGGAAAATCGCTCAACCGAGATGAGCGTTACACCCGCATGAACACGAAGCACAAACCCTGTTGCGAGAATCATCACATCAAGAATGGGGATATGTTTGAGACGCGATGTGTAGGCTAACATCATCACGAAATAGACCGTCAGCACGCCTGCAAACGCAGGAGAAAGAAGGTAGGCTTTGGGTAAAACCATAAAGACAATAAAAATCCCTGCACCGCGTGCCACGCCAATCGGCAATTCTCCCGATGGGAGCGGACGCAACTTCTTTTTCGGATGTTGACGGTCGGCTTCGATATCGGCGATGTCGTTGAAGATATAAACTGCACTCGAAATTAGGCAAAAAAGGACAAATCCGGCGAGGGTTCGTAGCGCAGGCTCAAGATAAAAAAGCTGTTTGTCGAAGACCAACGCGAAAAAAACGATTACGTTTTTGACCCACTGTCGCGGGCGCATGAGTTTTAGGA